>JAYWCY010000085.1:0-2386 GCA_043780175.1 Chitinophagales bacterium | reverse complement strand
TGATTATATACCATTTAACGAGAAAAACTCATTTTTCATATTTTCAAACAGAATAGAAAAGAATCTATCCTCTATAAAAAGTTACGCAATTGTAAGTGGTTCACTTACTTACGCAAGCTTGTATTCATCTGCTAACTTATCATTTATTCCTAATCGCTCATTTAGCTACTCGCTCGAAGGTAAATTTAGAACCAATTGGAATCAATGGTTTAATGTTAATGTTGGGCTACTGTTTAAATCGCAGTCACAAAAAAGTGCTGCTAGCTTGTATAACCAATCTGCCATCAAAAGTTCAGATGTAATTGCCAATACTACCATCTCTATAAAGCTACAACAGAAATTGTTTATTGATTTTCAAACCGATTATTATGTCAATCACTCTTACAACACACCATTGAGAAGCCTTTTTTTTACGGATATTCTGGCAAAATATGTTATCACCAATCGGTTTAGTGCCAGTTTATCGCTATGCAATATTTTTAATCAAACAGCATTTACTAAAAGTGATATTGGACCTACACAAACTAATGTAAGTGACTTTGGGTTAAGACCATTTTGGTCGATAGCCTCATTACAAATGAAATTTTAATTTTCTCTCAAAAAACATTTCCCTAAATAAAAGCATCTTGTACTTTATAAATACCAACTATCCACTTTACTTGTATTTACTTATAATCACATAAATTCCATTAATACTACAAACCCGATAGCTATCAGGTCTCAGCTCAGACAAACATAAAAAATCCCCAGTTAACTCAATAACTGGGGACTTTAAAAATATGTAAGTGTGTGTGAAATTATTTAATTTCAACTTCAGCACCTGCTTCTTTTAATTTAGTAGCAATTTCATCAGCTTCTGCTTTAGAAACACCTTCTTTTACTGCTTTTGGTGCAGAATCAACTAGATCTTTAGCTTCTTTCAAACCTAAACCAGATAATTCTTTAACAATTTTAACGACACCCAATTTGCTTGGACCAGCGTTCACTAATACAACATCAAATGAAGTTTTTTCTTCAACTACTTCAGCAGCAGCGGCAGCAGGACCTGCAACAGCAGCAGCAGCAGCTGGTTCGATGCCGTACTCAGATTTTAAAATGTTTGCTAATTCTTGTACGTCTTTTACGGTTAAGCTTACTAAACTTTCAGCTAAGGCTTTAATATCTGCCATAATGTTTAAATTTTTTCCGGCTTCACATTCGCTTATTGCGAATCCGTCGGATGGTTTAAAAAAATTTTGTTTGCCCCAACCCTAAAGGGAGATTTGAAACTCACCTAAAATGATTGGATGTATTTGGAATAATAACTCCCGATTTAATTTCCTAATTCCCCACTTAGGGGTTAGGAGTTTACTCAGCAACCGGTGCTTCTGGTGCAGCTTCAACCGCAACTTCAGCTACTGGTACTTCTTCTGCAACTGGTGCAGCCGCTTCTACTGCTACCTCAGCAATTGGTGCTTCTGTTACAACTTCTTCAGTTGCAGTAATTGCGCCGCCATTTTCGTGGTGGTTCAACAATGCAGCCAATACACGTTTAGCAGGACTTTGTAACAAGCCAATTACTTCACCAATTAATTCATTTTTAGTTTTAATGTTTGTTAACGCAACTAATTGGTTATCGCCTACATACACATCACCGTTAATAAATGCAGCTTTTAAAACTGGTTTGTCGGTTTTACTTTCTTTGCGGAAAGACGTTAAAATTAAAGCTGGTTCTTTAGGGTTTTCAGAAAACATTAAAGCAGTTACTTGGTGCAAGCTATCATATAAGCCTACATATTTTTCACCATCTAAACTTTCTAAAGCCTTTCTAATTAAAGTATTTTTAGCAACTTTTACTTCTACTTGTTTATTAAAACAAGCATTACGTAGTTTACCAATTTGTGCAACGGTTAAAGATTCTGTATCAGTAACGTAAAAGTTACTATATTGATTGAACTTCTCTTTTAGAAGCACAATAACGTCATTTTTTTCTTGTTTTGTCATAACTAACTTTTATTGAAACCCGGGTCACTTTATTGCTGCATTAAGCAGTAACAATCACCAGGATTAGTTTGATAATGCTTTTGTATCTAATGAAATACCAGGGCCCATAGAACTAGCCATGCTTGCAGCTTTAAGGTAAGTACCTTTAGATGTAGCAGGTTTTAGTTTCATAATGGCATTGATAAATTCAGAGCTATTTTCAGCTAATTTTTCTGGTGTGAAAGAAACGCGACCAATAGATGCATGTACAATACCAGCTTTATCAACTTTAAAGGCAATTTTACCACCCTTAACTTCGTTTACAGCGGCAGCACCATCATTAGTTACAGTACCAGTTTTAGGGTTTGGCATTAAGTTACGAGGGCCTAATACTTTACCCAATTTACCAATTTTAGGCATTACA
>JAYWCY010000084.1:0-2393 GCA_043780175.1 Chitinophagales bacterium | reverse complement strand
TTTTGCATTTGGCGAACGAAAAGTGGTTTCATTATTGGCAAATTTCCACGATAAACTAGGTGTATTGGTTGATTTACAAACCACTTGTACCGTATGTGTACCAGCTTTTAAATGCACCAATTTACTAGCAGCTGGCGGTAACCATAAATTAGACTGATCTATCTGCGGCAAGCCGTCAACGATCAAAAGATGGCGGCTTTCCATATTACCCAAATCGAGCATCATACAATAATCCCCATCACGATCAACAGAAAATTTGCCTATATACAATGCCTGCTGCCTTGTAACACGCTGCGTGCCAGAAGTGGTGGTTACTTCTACATCTATTTTTTCGCTACCTACTGTATCTTTTTTTGTGAGGCTCACAGTATTATCACCGGGGTTAAAATAGGTAAGCCCATATTGATGCCAAAGAATGCCATAACCTTTGCTAGAATATAAAAATGGGATGGCAATTTGTGAGTTTACCTGCGTAAGCTTACGAGTAATATTTTTAAGATTGAAATGCCCATCTTGAAACTGACCTAACCCAAACAAATATTCATCGCTTGGTGAATTAAAACTTTGTTCGGCAATAAAACATGGTCTACCTAATATTGAATCCGATAACAATTTTCTACCCCCCGCTTTTTCGCTCAAGAATATTTTACCTGTATTATCGCTATAATGAATTACGCCAGTTGTTTTATAGAACGTTACAATGACTGCATTGGTATTTAATTGTAACTTTTGAGCTGTTTCAGTAAACTTAAATATGGGAACCGGCAATTTATTGATTAGTACAAATTCGCGATCCTCCTTGAGTGTATCTTTTTCCCATTTAATGTTGATGGCTTTATTTGAAAGCGGAATGATGTCCAATGTTCCTTGCGACAATTGAATGGATAATCTATCTTTTTTTAGTAGGTGTTTTTGATACACTTGTGCAAATGCAAAGGCTGGCAAGAGTACAAATAGTAACAATATATATCGTTTCATATTCTAAAATATATTTAAAATTTACTAGAGAAAAGATGGGTTAATCTCTCACAATAATATACTACCAAGCAACTTGATTATTTTTCGTTTCATATATAGCTTTTACAACTTGATGGTTATTGGCTTTCCTTCGTAATTGATAGTTTTTACGGCACTTAATTGTTTATCGCCAATGACTGTTATATTAAATACTCTATTGGTCAACATACCTGAAAAACTGCCTTTTCTATCACCAATTGTTAATGTTTTTTTAGCATCATCCCAATTAAAACTGATGGTTGAATAAGCACCTTTCTCGTAATTGTAATTATCGTTTTCATCTTCATATAAGATAAATTTTCCGTTTGCACCTGGATAAATGCGTATCTCTAAATTGTCCCATTTTTTCTCTGTAGCATATTGTACTTTCGGGCCAAAAGGAATAATACTGCCTGCTTTAATGTATAAAGGAATCTCATCAATAGTGGTAGTTTTCGTTACTTCTTGACCACCATTTAATTTTTCATTCGTCAAGAAATCATACCAAGAAGCACCTTCAGGCAGATATACTTTTGTAGATTTAGCTTCTGTGAAGGTTATTGATGGACGGTTATTTTCGCTATTAGCATCTTTTTTATCCCAACCAGTTTCAGCATTTGCTCTCAAAATTGTTTCTGGGGTATATTGCGCATTAACAATAGGTGCTACCAAAATTGATTTACCAAACAAATACTCGTTATTCATATCTACTACTTTCTTATCCTTAAAGTCCATGACCAAGGCACGCATAAAACTAGATTGAGTATTGGTTACGTCCCATGCAGTAGCGTAGATATATGGCAAGAAAGCGTAACGTAAATTAATTGTCTTTGCAATTGCATCGAAAATTGGTTCTCCTTTTTTTCCAAAATTGTATATTTCTCTTGGTATATCTGTACCATGCGAACGCATCATAGGTGTAAATGCCCCAAATTGTAACCAGCGAACATACAATTCCTGAAACGATGGATTTTTTGCACCTTCGCTCCAACCTCTGTTATAAACATTTGCAAAAAATCCCCCAATGTCACTATTCCAATAAGGAATGGCACTCATTGAAAAGTTAAGACCGGCAGGTATTTGGTTACGTAAGGATTGCCAAGAAGAATTCACATCGCCAGACCATGTATTTGCGCCATAGCGTTGTTGTCCAGCAAATGCAGAACGTGTAAGAATAAATACACGTTTATCAGAACTAACTAATCTTTGATGTTCTGAAACGCCACCTACAGTCATCAATGGGTAAGCATTGCGTACTTTACGAAACGAGCCAAGGTAAGTTTTTAGGTTAAAATCGGTAGGCTTGAAATCTAAATGATCTGGTTCTGATGAATCCATCCACCAACCATCAATTCCTAGTGAGAAAAGACCTTTATTAAGATATTTCCAATATATAT
>JAYWCY010000083.1:0-9921 GCA_043780175.1 Chitinophagales bacterium | reverse complement strand
TGCGTCGCACACTTGTACGTTCAGGTAGTCTATTCAGCAATTATTTGATGGTCAACCCATTCAGCCAAGGCATCTATTAAAATCGTATTTTCCTTTTCTGTGCCTACAGTAATTCTCAAGCAATCATCACACAATTTTACACTGCTTCTATCTCTTAGTACAATACCTCTTGTTAATAAAAATTCATACACTTTTCTCGCGTCTTAAATTTTTACCAATAAAAAATTTGCATCAGATGGATAGACATTTTCAACAGTAGGCATTTGAGTAAATACACCTGCCAAAGCGTCACGCATATCTACCAACTCATTAATCATATCATTCACTTGACCAACTTCTTCCAATGCTTTTAATGTCAGCTCTTGAGTTACTTGATTGATATTATAAGGTGGTTTGGTTTTATTTAAAATAGCAATAATCTCTGCAGAAGCAAATGTCATCCCTAATCGTAAGCCTGCTAGTCCCCAAGCCTTACTAAATGTTTGTAGCACTACTAAATTTGGATACTCACCAAGTTCTTGAATAAATGTTTTTTGCTTTGCAAAATTGACGTATGCTTCATCAACAACCACAATACCATTGAAGTTATTCAGTACCGTTTCAATATCTGCTCTATTAAGCGAATTGCCTGTTGGATTATTTGGTGAACATAACCAAATCAACTTGGTATTTTCATCAACCAACGTTTCAAGATGTATCAAATCCAACTGGAAAGTTTCAAGTAAGGGTGCTTTTCTAATTTCAACATCATTAATGTTAGCACTCACTTCATACATGCCATAAGTAGGCGGACAAATAATCACATTATCCTTCCCAGGATTACAAAAGCAACGAAACAATAAATCGATACATTCATCGCTGCCATTGCCTAATAAAATGTGTTCAGGTGTAATACCTTTTACCTGACTTAATGCAGCTTTTACAGCTACTTGGTGTGGGTCAGGGTAACGGTTGTACCACTTTATTAACGGGCTGCCTAAGCTATTTTCATTGGCATCTAAAAACACTTTCGCTTCACCACTAAACTCATCTCTTGCCGATGAATAAGCCTCTAAATTTTTAATATTCTCTCTAGTAAGTTTGTCTAAGTTGAACATTTGTCTGAACCTTGATTTTGTATGATTTGATTGATTGTGATTGTCTGAATCTAGGGCTTGAATTATAATAATGATGATATGAAAATATCTATCTAATCCTTCAAAATCTAGGTTCAGACGACCCTAATTTTCAC
Source organism: Chitinophagales bacterium (assembly GCA_043780175.1). Taxonomy (GTDB): domain Bacteria; phylum Bacteroidota; class Bacteroidia; order Chitinophagales; family Chitinophagaceae; genus Parasediminibacterium. Next base: position 8,690 of record JAYWCY010000083.1, on the reverse strand, counting down.
TGCATTGGCATGCGCATCTAACCCTTCTGCTTCTGCCATTAGTACCACCGTATTTGCTATTTGATGCAGCCCTTCTTTCGTTAGTTTTTGCAGCGTAATTTTCTTTACAAAGCTATCTATACTTACACCACTATAAGCTTTTGCAAAACCGTTGGTCGGCAGTGTATGGTTAGTACCACTTGCATAGTCACCAACACTTTCAGGTGAATAATTACCTATAAAAATGGAACCTGCATTAATTATTTTTTCAGCAATTGCATCTGCATCGGTATAAGAAATAATCAAGTGCTCTGCCGCATATTCGTTTACTAAATCAATTGCTTCTTCTAAAGCATTTACAATTATCGCTTTGCTATTGTTTAGTGCTTTTAAAGCCACATCTTTTCTTGATAATAAAGATACTTGCTCTGCTAAAGCAGCTTGTACTTTCTCAACTAAATTTTCAGAAGTTGACACCAAAATCACCTGACTATCTGCACCATGTTCTGCTTGGCTTAATAAATCTGCCGCTACAAAAGCTGGAACTGCTGTATCATCTGCCAATACACAAACCTCACTTGGACCAGCCGGCATATCAATAGCAATGCCTTCTTGCTGAATTAATTGTTTGGCACAGGTAACAAACTGATTTCCGGGACCGAATATTTTATATACTTGTGGTACGGTTGCAGTACCATAAGCCATAGCGCCAATCGCTTGAACACCACCAATTTTAAATATTTTAGTAATACCTACTAATTGAGCTGCAAATAAAATAGCAGGATGTAATTTACCTGCTTTATTTGGCGGAGAACAAAGGACTACTTCTTTACAACCAGCTAGCTGTGCAGGAATACCTAGCATTAAAATAGTTGAAAATAAAGGTGCTGAACCACCTGGTATATATAAGCCTACTTTTTCAATACCCACACTTTTGCGCCAGCATTGTATTCCCGGCATGGTTTCCATCATATCAATAGGCCTCAATTGCTTGCTATGAAAGGCTTTGATATTATTTGCAGCTTGTTCAATCGCTTGCTTTAAATCCGCACTTACCAATGTGCTTACTTCTTCAATTTCTGCTTGCGACACAACGAAACTGTCTAGATTTACACCATCAAATTGTGTTGTATATTGTTGTACTGCAGTATCGCCTTGTAGTTTTACATTGGCTAAAACCGCTTTCACTTTTTCCTGCAATGCACTATTATCAAAAACAGGTCTTTTTAATAATTTATCCCAAGTATTCTTATCAGGTCTGAAATATGTTTTCATCATTCGTAATTCATGTTAATCTTTTAAATCACTCTAAATCATGGGTCAAACTAAATAATCATCTTTTCAATTGGTACTACCAAAATGCCTTGCGCACCCAATGCTTTAAGTTGCTCAATGATATCCCAAAACTCGCTTTCTTTTAATACGCTGTGTACGCTGCTCCAACCTTTTTCTGCCAATGGCAAAACTGTTGGGCTTTTCATACCAGGTAAAATGCGAATGATTTTTTCAAGATTTTCATTAGGTGCATTTAGCAAGACATATTTATTATTCTTAGCTTTTTTTACCGATTGAATTCTGAACAACATTTTATCTAACACTTGTTGTTGTTCAATGTTCAATTGCTTATTCTTAATTAAAATAGCTTCTGATTTCAAAATGGTTTCAACTTCTTTTAGCCCATTCATAAATAGGGTAGAACCACTACTTACCAAATCACAAATTGCTTCGGCTAAACCAATACCGGGTGCAATTTCTACACTGCCGCTAATCTCGTGAATCTCTGCTTTGATACCTTCTTTATCTAAAAAATCTTGAACAATAACAGGGTAAGAAGTTGCAATTTTTTTGCCTTCTAAAAAAGATGCGCCTTCATAGGCTACACCTTTACTTACGGCAATACTTAAGCGACATTTACTAAAACCGAGTTTCTCAACTAAGTCAACTTTTTTCTTTTTTTCAAGTACCACATTTTCACCAACAAACCCGATATCTGCAACTCCATCTTCAACATATTGCGGAATATCATCATCACGTAAAAAATAGACTTCTAACGGAAAATTACTGGCTTCAGCTTTTAATTTGTTTACGCCATTGCTTATGTCAATACCGCACTCTTTTAAGAGCTTCATGCTATCATCATGCAACCTTCCGCTTTTTTGAATCGCTAATTTTAATTTCCCAGTCCCAACTTCTAATGTGGCATTTGGTACATTATTCATGTAAATTTTATTTAAATTGTTCAATAAAAAACAATAAAAAAGGACTTACGTTAAGTAAGCCCTTTCAATGTTTTTATAATAGTAACACAAAACACCAATCGCTTACCAACTTGGTAATAAATGATGGTGGTGGATATGTGTTATTTGTTCCATGATGCAAAAATAGGGTAAAACCTAATCTGGCAAAATTTTATAAGCGGTTTTTTAAAGAATTGACATAAACGTAACTTGAGTATCTAAACTAACAATTATGAAATTATTGAGACAATTATTGCTGGTAAGTAGCTTATTTTGTGCATGTAACATCTTTGCACAAGATGCTATAACTTATCAATTGCCCCCAAAAGATATTATTGATTTATTATTGGCAAAACCCACACCAAATGTAAGCATAGATGGAAAAGCTGAATGGATGTTGTTAAGCACTAGAAACTCTTACCCTTCTGTAGAAGAATTGGCGATGCCTGAATTTAGAATTGCAGGCTTACGCATTAATCCTAATAATTATGCATTAAGCAGACAAACATTTATTAGCGATTTTACACTTAAAAATATTAAGGCCAATAAAGAGTTTAAAATAATTGGCTTACCAGTACCATTGCTTGCTAGCAGTATAAGTTGGAGTCCTAATGAAAAGAAAATTGCTTTTACACAAACCAATGGCAAAGTAGTTGATTTATACATAATTGATGTGCTTACGCAAAAGGCAAGCAAGCTAAACAAGCAACCAGTAAATACGATACTTGGCGCATCGTACACATGGGTTGATGATAACACTATTTTGTACAAAGCAGCTACTAAACCTGCTAGTGCTGCGCCTGCAAAAAGCCAAGCACCAAGTGGTCCTACTGTTCAACAAAATCTTGGCAAAGCTGCACCGAGTGCTACGTTTCAAGATTTAATTAAATCGCCTTACGATGAAAAATTGTTTGAATTTTATGCTACATCACAATTAGTACTAAGTAAAAACGGTGTAGAAACTGTTATTGGTAAGCCTGCTATTTATTCAACATTTACACCTTCGCCAGATAAAAAATATTTGATGACGAGGGTGATTAATAAACCCTTCTCTTATTTAGTAACTGCACAAGGTTTTCCATCAACTATTTGTATTACAGACATGGCCGGTAAACTGGTGAAAGTGTTGGCAGACTTGCCTTCTAGTGAAAGTAGGCCAAGTGGTTATGATAATGTACAGAACGTACCTAGAAGTTTTGATTGGCGTGATGATGAAGCCGCTACCATTACTTGGTGTACACCTTTAGATAGTGGTTTAATTAAAAAGCAAATGGATTATCATGATGCGGTTTATGCTTTGTCTGCACCTTTTTCTGGCGAAGCCAAAGAATTGTTTAAAACACAAATGCGCTATAGAGGTACCCAGTGGGGCGATGCAACCATTGCTTTAGTACAAGAAGGTTCTCAGGGAAAACAAATAAGTAAAGTGAGTTTGTATAATACAATTGCTAATAGCATGACGGCGTTGTACGAACGTAATCAAACAGATGCTTATAATAGCCCAGGTATACCAGTAACCACTAAGAATAAATTTGGGCGAGATGTGATTTTAACTACTGATAACGGTACTAAAATTTTAATGAATAATATCACTGGTTCATCACCAAAAGGCGATCTGCCATTTTTGGCAAAATTTGATATTGCCAGTAAAAAGAATGATATCATTTGGCGTTGCATGGAAGGTAGTTTTGAGTATGTAACTGATGTATTAGATGCAAAAAAGTTAGTGCTTTTAACAAGAAAGGAATCACAAAAAGATGTACCGAATTATTATATTAAAAACCTGATGTTAAAGATGGCAGACATGCCATTAACGCAGTTTAAAAATCCATATCCGCAACTTGAAGGAGTAACCAAACAAAAGATACAATACAAACGTGCCGATGGAGTTGATTTAACAGGCGATTTATATTTACCAAAAGGGTACAACAAAGAAAAAGATGGCCCTTTACCAGTTTTTATTTGGGCTTATCCAAGAGAGTTTAACAGTGCTGCTGATGCGGCACAAGTAAGAGGTAGTGAAAATAAGTTTACACTAATTAGTTCTGGTAGTCCTATATTTTTTGTAACACAGGGATACGCTGTTTTAGACAATGCAGAAATGCCAATAGTTGCTGCTAGTGCAGATAAAAAGCCGAATGATAATTTTGTACAACAGCTTCAATTAAATGCAGAAGCGGCGATTAATAAGTTATCAGAAATGGGTGTTGGTGATAGAAACAGAATGGCTGTAGGTGGCCATAGTTATGGTGCATTTATGACCGCAAATTTATTGGCGCATACTAACTTATTTAAAGCTGGTATTGCACGAAGTGGTGCCTACAATAGAACCCTTACACCATTTGGCTTTCAGAATGAAGAACGTACATACTGGCAAGCACCTCAATTGTACTACGAAATGAGTCCATTTAGTTATGCGGACAAAATTAAAACACCAATACTATTAATACATGGCGATAGTGATGATAATCCTGGCACGTTCCCTATCAATAGTGAACGTTTATTTAATGCTATCAAAGGGCATGGTGGTATAGTAAGATATGTGAGCTTGCCTTTTGAAGCACATGGTTATAGAGGGAAAGAAAACTTATTGCACATGCTGTGGGAAATGAATACTTGGTTAGATAAGTATGTGAAAAATGCAAAATAAAAACGTATAATAGTTACATGATTCTTAAAACAAAAAAGCGTCTATTTGATAAAAGATGGACGCTTTTTTATTGTTATAATTTGATAGCTTATTCAACACTTAATTTTATGTCAATCACTTTAATCTGAATGGTGGTTTCATTATTCCAAACATTTTCATCTAATGTATATACAATATCAAGAGGTTCTTTCATTTGCAGTAAGTGAAATTTGGCTGCCATATTAAAACCAATACCAGATATCGTTACATTTTGTTGGCGTACTGCAAACTTTACATGCTGTTCTTTTACAATCCTGCTGAAGCCAGTTTCCACCACTTTTCTTGATATAAAAACTGGTCGCATATTATCTGGACCAAATGGTTCCATCTGACAAATAATTTTATAAAATACTGGAGTGATATCACTTAGCTTTAGCTCGGCATCAATGACTATTTCAGGGATAAGTAATTCTGGTGTAATGCTTGCTGCTACTGCTTTTTCAAAGGCATTACTAAAGTTGTTAACTTCTTCTGGCAATAGCGTCATGCCAGCGGCAGCAAAGTGACCACCATAACCTAGTAAATGATCTTTACAAGCGTGTATGGCTTCGTATAAATTAAATCCCGAAACACTTCTTGCACTACCTGCCACAATATCACCACTTTTCGTAAGGACAATAGTTGGTCTGTAATAGGTTTCTATCAATCTACTAGCTACAATGCCAACGACACCTTTGTGCCAATGCGATTGATATAAAACAGTAGTTTTACGATGGAGCATATTTGTATTTTCTTCAATCATTGCCAATGCTTCTTCTGTAATTGTGCTATCCGCTTCTCGTCTATCAGTATTGTCAACTTGTAAAATTTCGGCTAATTCTAGAGCTCTCGTAAAATCTTGTTCTATAAATAACTGAACGGCTTTTTTTGCATCATCCATTCTGCCTGCGGCATTAATTCTTGGCGCTATTACAAATACCAAATTGTTAATGTGCATTTGTTTTGTTACAGAGGATAATTGTATCAATGCTTTAATGCCAGCACATGGATTTTCATTCACTTTTTTAATCCCATAAAAAGCTAGTATTCTGTTCTCACCTGTTATAGGTACGATATCTGCTGCAATAGCAGTTGCCACAAGATCTAAGTATTGCAAATAACTATCTTCAGGAAGTTGCAAATGTTCGCTAATTGCCTGCATTAGTTTAAAACCAACACCACAGCCACATAGTTCTTTGTAAGGGTAATTACAATCTATTTGTTTGGCATTTAAAATAGCCACAGCCTTTGGTATATCTGCATCTGGTAAGTGGTGGTCGCATACAATAAAGTCTATCTCAAGTGTTTTTGCGTAAGTAATTAGGTCTACACTTTTTATGCCGCAGTCAAGCGAAATAATTAGTGTAATACCTTGCTCTCTAGCATAATCAATACCCATTTTACTTACGCCATAACCTTCTTTATATCTGTGTGGTATGTAGTAATCAACAAGTTGATAAATGGTTTTTAAATATTGAAACATACTAGCCACGCTAGTTGTACCGTCAACATCATAGTCACCAAATACCAATATTTTTTCGTTATTTTCAAAGGCTGCTTCAATTCTAGCAACAGCCTTATCCATGTCTTTCATCAGCCAAGGGCTGTGTAGTTGCGATATCTGTGGTCTAAAATAATCTTTAGCGTTGTCAAAACTATCAATCCCACGTTGTGCCAGTATTTGGCAAAGGGTTCTATTTACCTTCAAAGTGCTTGAAAGGCTATCTATTGACCCCGTTTCTGCCGATAATATTTTCCAACGTTTCTGCATTTATTATTTTGGTTACAAGCTTTTGTGGTACTATAAAACTTCGTTGCGTCGCACACTTCAACGTCGTGGTTGATTGTTAAGCATGCTAGAAAAACGGCTTAGTATTGTCGATCGGTTGTATATCTCACCAATTCTTCTAATGCTTGTCTAGTTTCGCTATCGTCAAAACTGTGCAATATCGTAAGGGCTTCATCTCTAAATGCAAACATTTTTTTAGTTGCGTAATCTATGCCGCCAAACTTGTTTACAATATCAATTACAAAAGCCACTTTTTCAGGCACAGTGTTTTGATTTTTAATGATATAAATAATTTTTTTTCGAGTTGCCTTATCGCAATTATTGAGTGTATATATCAATGGTAGTGTTAACTTTTTTTCTTTGATATCGTTACCAGTAGGTTTGCCAATATCTGCTGTGCCATAATCAAATAGGTCATCTTTTATTTGAAATGCCATACCTACTTTTTCGCCAAATAAGCGCAACTTCTCAATATCTATTGGATTATCAAACGTACTGCTAGCACCAGCTGCACATGCAGAAGCTAATAATGATGCTGTTTTACCATTGATAATATCGTAATAAACCTTCTCGTCTAGGTTTAAATTTCTTGATTTTTCTAGTTGTAGTAATTCTCCTTCGCTCATCACCCTTACTGCATTAGTAACTATTTTCAAAATAGCATAATCTTTATTATCAAGAGGCAATAAAAGGCCTTTCGCAAGTAAATAATCACCAACAAGTACTGCAATTTTATTTTTCCAAAGTGCATTAATACTAAAAAAGCCTCTGCGTTCATCGGCTTCATCCACAACATCATCGTGTACAAGCGTTGCGGTATGTAGCAGTTCAACTAATGATGCGGCTCTGTAAGTAGGTTCTGTAATGTCACCACCCAACTTAGCACTTAATAAAACAAACATTGGTCTTAGCTGTTTGCCTTTACGCCTTACTATGTATTGCATTATTCTATCCAAAAGGGGCACCCTGCTACGCACGGCCTCTCTGAAATGATTTTCAAATAATGTTAATTCTTTTGATATGATCTTTTTAGCTAATTGCATATTTTGTGCGGTGCAATATAAATTGCTAAAGCCTTCAAAAAATTTAAAAATGTATTATAGGAATACTTTTTATCATTAAATATTAAATTATGCTCTTTTGATTTTGTTTGTTATCTACAATATACCTATTTTTGTATAAAGTATTGCATTGAAATTTTGGCATACTTTTAGCATTCATACAAAATTATTACTTAAAAAAACAATTTTATGGCAAGCAAAAAGTACATTTTTTTAGTAGCGGTGTTAGTTATGTTACAAATAGCTGGCAATGCTCAAACAAAAACAGACTGGGGTTGGGATTGGAAAGATTCTTCTAAGGTTCCTACGAAATCAATTCCTCAGTATAATGAGTTTTTAAACAACCAATTTCCTTATCCCCCAAAACCAAAAAATGCTTGGGAATTAGGATTAACTGCAGGTATTAGTTATGTAATTGGTGATAGACCATTATTAACTAAAAACTCTAGTGGTCATAGCTACACTGGAGGATATGTGGTGGGTCTTTCTTTGAGAAAATCTCTTGGGCACATTATTTCTTTGAGAGGTGCACTTTCTTACTCTCAAACTTCTATTCCACAATATTCTGGTAGCGTTTACGTCACTAGTGGTTCAAACAATACCCTTACAGCTTCTATGGACGCTTTGGTATCGCTAAACACTATTAGTTACTATAGAGGCAATCCAAAAACTAATTGGTATGTGTTAGGTGGTTACAGTATTATTGCAACTCAAACAAAAGCAAGACAACCAAATGGTAGCTTACTATTGATTAACTATCCTCAAGCTAAAACTTTTGGCAAGGTTCAGGACCTTATTTTAATGCATGGTGTTGATGTTGGTGCTGGCGTGGCTTTCAAAGTCAGCCCTAGATTCAATATTGGATTAGAACAAAAATTCACTGTACCTCTTTTAGGTAACGATTATCTTGATGGATACAAATCGGCAACTGGTGGTACTGACTTTTTAAGTTACAG
>JAYWCY010000082.1:0-6945 GCA_043780175.1 Chitinophagales bacterium | reverse complement strand
TGCCACCAAAGCGATTTGCCGCAAGAATTGGATTTGCATTTTCGGCTGCCATTTTAGTTTTACAATTTTTAAGTATTAGTACTGTAATACTTACGAGTGTTTTGATATTTTTTGCTTTTCTAGAATCTGTGTTAAGTATTTGTGCAGGCTGCTATGTGTACGATTTTTTAATTCGGTTGAAAATATTGAGATAATATTTTCAACCGAATGTTAAGTTCTTAAAACTATAAAAGCCGCTACTAGAGCGGCTTTTATAGTTTTTGTTAAGAGGCCCCGAGCGGATTCGAACCGCTGTAGAAGCTTTTGCAGAGCTTTGCCTAGCCACTCGGCCACAGAGCCTTTTTTTTGTTGAGGCTGCGAAAATAATGTTTCGGATTGAAATACGAAACTCTAAATTTGAAATCTAAAGAAAAAGTATGCTAAGAATAGAAGAAAGTGAGTTAATTATTAATAGCCGTGGTGCCATTTATCACTTAGATATGCTGCCAGAAGATGTTGCAGATACGGTAATTTTTGTAGGTGACCCAGGCAGAGTAAAAGAAGTGAGCAAGCATTTTGACACTGTAGAAATAAAGAACGAACATCGTGAATTTATTTCGCACACTGGTCATTTAGGCAACAAGCGCTTAACCGTAATCTCCACAGGTATTGGACCAGATAATATTGATATTGTATTAAACGAATTGGATGCATTGGTAAATATTGATTTTAAAACTAGAACTATTAACCCAGTTTTAAAGCAATTAAATATTATTCGTATTGGCACCTCAGGTTCTTTACAAAAAGATATTCCTGTAGATGGTTTTGTGGCTAGTTCGCATGGTTTGGGTATAGATAATTTATTAAATTTTTATACGCATACCAGTAACGATGAGGAGCAACAAATTTTGCAACAGTTTATTAACCATACACAAATAGATGCATCAGTTTCTCAGCCCTATATTACTGGTGCAAGTAGTGCCTTATTAAAGCATTTTGTAGATGGCTTTTACCACGGAATTACGGTTACTTGCCCTGGTTTTTTTGGGCCACAGGGCAGAGTATTGCGTTTACGCCTTACCAATCCTAGTTTAATTGATCGTTTACCAGAGTTTACATTTGGGCAACACCGTATTACTAACTTTGAGATGGAAACAAGCGCAATTTATGGTTTGGGCAAGTTGTTAGGCCATAATTGTTTAAGCTTAAATGCCATTGTAGCCAATCGTGTAGAAAAAGAGTTTAGTAAGGATGGGCAAAAAGCAGTAGAAAATTTAATAGTAAAGGCCTTGGGAATAATTGCTGGTATTTAAATCGTAAAACGGTAGTGACCGAAGATTCGCTAATTTAAGAACGATAAGAGAATGAAACGGTAGTCACCTTAAAGCATTTGTTACTAACGTATAAATTTAAAATTAATTCTATATTTATCTCACAAAAAATTGGATGTTTATAATATTGCTTTGAAGCTGGTTAAAGAAGTTTATGTTGTTACAAAAACTTTTCGGCCAGAATAACGCTATGTTTTGCTAACCCAATTAAGAAGTGCAGCAGTCTCTGTTTGTAGTAATATAGCAGAGGGTTCTTCAAGAAGTTCAATTAACGAGAAAAAAGCGTTTTTTAGAAATTGCTAGAAGTTCTTTGGTTGAAATTGATACCAAACTGGAAATCTCATTTATTATTGAATACATACCAAATGAGCAGATTAAAGTATTAGAAAGCTATTTAGAACGGACATTTATGATGCTCACTAAAATGATAGAAAAACTTTCGATAAAAACAAACGATTAACGAAACGAACTTGCGATAATCGAATTTATTAACCCACGATTAACGATTAACATGACATTTTACAAATATCAAGGTACCGGTAACGACTTCATTATTTTTGATAATAGGGATGGCAAAATAGCATTAATTACGCACCAAGTGAACCATTTGTGCAACAGAAAATTTGGTATTGGTGCAGATGGTTTGATGCTACTCAATCAAAAAGAAGGTTACGATTTTGAGATGATTTACTATAATGCAGATGGTAATGAAAGCAGCATGTGTGGCAATGGTGGTAGATGTTTAACACAGTTTGCCTACGATATGGGCATTAAAAAATCCACATTTAAATTTATAGCGATAGATGGTGATCACGAAGCTACTTTTAGCGATAGTTGGGTGAATTTAAAAATGAAAAATGTGGCTAGTATTACACAAAATAATGGCGATTTTGTGCTAAACACTGGCAGCCCACATTTGGTACACCCAACCAACGATGTTATGGATTTTGATGTCTACAAAATGGGACACGAAATACGATACAGCGATGAGTTTAAAGCAGAGGGCATTAATGTGAACTTTGTTGAAACAATTGACGAAGACAAAATCATTGTACGTACTTACGAGCGCGGTGTAGAAAACGAAACATTGAGTTGTGGTACAGGCGTTACGGCGTCAGCCTTAATTTTTGCACACAACGAAAACGGCTTTAACCGCATAGAAGTAAAAACACTTGGTGGTAATTTAGCAGTAGAATTTGATAAATTAGGCGACGAACGGTTTGAAAACATTTGGTTGTGTGGTCCAGCAACTTATGTATTTAAAGGAGATATTGATTTATAAAAGTTTCAAGTTTCAAGTTTCAAGTTTCAAGTTTCAAGTTTCAAGTAAACAGAATCGCTAACATTGATTTATATTGCGTAATCGAATAATTTATCGACTATCGACTATTGACTATTGACCATCGACCATCGACCATCGACCATCGACTATCGACTATCGACCATTGACCATTGACCATTGACTTCTTACCTTTCTCATTATGATTCAGTATTTTAAAATAATAGATCACCAAACGATAGAAATTGACAAGCCAGAAAATGGCACTTGGGTTAATTTGGTACCACCATTTAAAGACGAAGAATTTATAGAATTAAGCGAAACCTTGTCAATTCCTATTGAGTTTTTAAGAGATTCATTAGATATTGATGAGCGACCACGTTACGAGCTATATGATGATACTAAATTTATTGTTATCAAAACCCCTACAGAAAATAATTCCTTTAACGATAGTGACGCATTTTACATTACCATACCTATTTGTATTATTCTCACCGATCATCAAATTGTAACGGTTAATAGTTTTGATAACGGTGCTATTAAAAAATTTCTAAACTCATTTCAGCGCCGCAACCCAGAAAATAGAAGTATGATGGTGCTAAAGATTTTTGAAAAAGTGGTACAAAATTTCATGGAATTTTTAAAAGAAATTAACCAACGAAGAAATAAGTACGAAACCAGCCTTTACGAAAGTAATAGCAACGAAGATTTACTAAACCTCATGCGGATTCAGAAAAGCTTAGTGTATTTTATTACTGCATTACGCAGCAACGAAATGCTATTAATGAAGCTAGATCGCACCAATTTTTTAGGCTTAACAGAGGATGAAAAAGAGTTTATGCAAGACTTAATTGTAGATACCAGCCAAGCCCTAGAAATGGCCAATATTTACACCAACATCCTCACCAGTACACAATACGCATGTAATATTATTATCAGTAATAATGCAAATGCAGTAATGAAACGCCTATCATCCATCACTATCGTCTTATTATTACCTATTCTAGTTACTATCATTTGCGGTATCAATATGGCAATACCCAATTCAGTATCTCACTATACATTTAATAGTACCATTATAGTATCGCTTATTGTATCCATCAGTATTAGCGTCTATTTTATGAAGAAAAAATGGTTTTAGAGAAATCACCAATTAAAAAAATGAGACAAGTACCAATATCTATATTATTGATAGGAATTAGTTTGCTGCTTTTAAACTTTGACAACTCAAACAACTTACAAAATTGCAAGGAATACAGAATAGGTACTTTTTATTACCATTTTAATGTTGATAATGGTGTGAGATATTATACCGTTACAAGAAATGACAGTATGCAAATTGAAACCAATGATGACAGTGGCGATATTACCAAACTAAAGTTACATTGGATTGACCCTTGCACCTATGAAATGCGCTTTATAGAAAGTACAGAAATTTTACCTAAAAATCTACTAGACTTAAAAAAGACGATGCTTTTGAAGACGTCGATTTTATATGGCACTGAGAAGTATTATATTTTTAAGGCCACAAGTAATTTAAATAACCATGAACTACAAGATACAGTTTGGCTAACTAAATAAAAAAAGCACACTTTAAGTGTGCCTTTTCAATATTAGTATTAAAATACCTTATTTAGCCATTACAGTATTACTACTACGTTGTTGAATAACATAGTAACTACCAAATAACAACCCAGCAAATACAGCTGTTCCAGCTATACTACCTTGGTAAAATGGTAAGCCATCAGCTAAGCAAGCCAACATCCCATTAAAGGTTTTTGGATGATGATAACCACCACCGCTAGCCCATACCAACAAATTAGAGGCTAAGAAATAAGCAGTTGGTGCAGCAATTACACCTGTCACAATACTCATTATTTTATTGGTTTTAACACCAAAGCCTATCACCGTTAAGCCTGCAAATAAAAGATAGTTGGTAATTTGACCACTATAAAAACCTTTAGTTTGGCTGAAGCCGTAAACATATAATACTTGGTACAATGCATCGCTGATAAACATGGATAACAATGGTAACAAAAATGCCCATTTTTTATCTTTCACAAATAATGCACCACCAAACAATGCCATTGCGATTTGTGGCGCAAAACCTAATGGTCGGCTAGGTATAATACGGTAAATAGCTGCCATCACTACCAATAAAACCAAAGAAACGATGATGTTTTATTCAACATCATATTTATAATTTGATTAAGCAAAAATAGGTTGAAAATACTAAGGTACAAATGCTATTTTGTTAACAAGATTGTTTGCCACTGATGTACAGAAACACTAGAACAAATAATGTATTTTCTTTCTATCTATTTATCTGTGGCAATACTTACTAAGGTACAAAAGCCTTGTACAGCACACATTTACCCGATGATTCTATCTTATACGTTTCGTCAGGCAAAATAGCAACTGCTTCACCTTGTTTTAATACAATATTTCTACTACTATTTATAACAGCTCCACCTTCTACAGCTATAATTATTTCTAAAGATACTGCTTGCGCCTCGTGACTATTACCATGTAATTCAATTTTTTGTATACCAAAATCTGGTACAGGGCAAGGATAATGTACCGCATTATTACCAATATCGTTACCCTTCATTACGTTTGGTTTTATGCCCTCAAATAGTGTATGTTTCAGTAACTCTGGAACATCTACATGCTTTGGAGTAAGACCACCACGTAATACATTATCACTATTGGCCATTAGTTCTACATTTTGCCCTTCTAGGTAAGCATGCGGTACGCCAGCACCCTGAAATACGGCTTCACCAGCATCAGCTCTTACAATATTGAAAAAATAAATAGAAAATACGCCTTTATCTATATTTTTCACCTCCGGTAACTGTTCAAACAATTTAGCAACCCACCAACCTGGGTCGTTTTTGGTCAATTCGTTATGTGCTTTACGCCGCAACTCTCTTTTTACCAATGGTGCCAGCATATTATCTACATATACTTGTTCCATTTCCATCACCATTTGATACAAGCCTTTGTAACCAGCGGTTTTAAACAATGGCATTAGTACGTTAAACTCTTGTACTTCAATTAATGTTTGTATTAAATCGTCTTTTTGCTTAAAGCCATGTAGCAACCAAAATTCGCTCAAAGCCACCATGACTTCGGGCTTGTGGTTTCTATCCTTATAGTTTCTATTAGGTGCGGTGATAGCAATACCAGCAGCTTCTTCGGCATCAAAACCTTTGGCGGCTTCTGCTTTAGTTGGATGCACTTGAATAGACAACATATCTTTTACATCTAATATTTTAAACAAATATGGCAATTCGCCAAACTTTTCAAATACTTTATTGGTAATTGTTTCAGTAGGATTGTCACTAATATATTCGTTCAACGAAACCGAGGCAACATCATCACTTATAATAGATGACGCTGATGGATGTGCACCCATCCAATACTCTGCACAAGGTTTATTCGTTTCATTTTTAAAATCTAACAAATCAGGCAAAAAGGTAAAACCACCCCAAGCATAATTTTGCACTTTTCCTTTTAAATGAAATGTTTTTCCGTTCAGTTTCATGTGTTTAATTTAGTAATTTCATTTGCCGCATAATATAACTAAAAAAACTATTTTCGCTTTTGGTATAAATTAGCTTGATAGTTTTTGAGGTTATTTCAAAATCAACATTTATCATCACGAAAATAAGTATGACACACCACAAACTCACAGGAAATAAAGGTGAACTGATGGCGGAAGCCTATTTAATTGAAAAAAATTATAGTATCATAGCCACAAACTGGCGGCATAAGCACCTAGAAATTGATATCATTGCGAGTATCAATAAAAAGTTACATTTTGTAGAAGTAAAAACCAGAACCAATGCCAAGTTTGGTTTACCAGAAGAAGGTATTAGCCAAGCAAAAATGAATCACCTAAAAAAAGCAGCTGAAGCATATTTGTGTCAGCATCCCGAATGGTTAAAAATTCAGTTTGATGTCATCGCCATTACCCTTAAGAAAGGCGAAAAAGAAGAAATATTTATGATAGAAGATGTATTTTTTTAACCAATATTTCACAAAAAGCTACAAAGGAGACAAAGTACACCAAGCATTCTTTAGATGATAGAATATAAATTTCTAAAAAAAGAAATTAAAAACTATGCACTTGGTATTCTTTGTCGCTTTGTGAGAAATGCTATTTGTATTTTACCCCAAGCGATAAACACAACCACCCTACAATAAAAAACAATCCGCCAATAGGTGTAATGGCACCAATCCACTCGTAACCAATAATGCCATTGGCATTAAAATAGGTCATCAAATACAGTGAGCCGCTAAAAAAGCCAATACCGAGCATAAACAAAATTCCAGCCGAAGAAACCAGTTTAT
>JAYWCY010000081.1:0-4297 GCA_043780175.1 Chitinophagales bacterium | reverse complement strand
GGTGGTGGCTATACAGTAACTAACAACGCCAATGTGAAGAAACACATCATTGGCACTGCGGCCGACAATAATGCACCAACTATGGGGGCTTTTGAATCCAATCAACACAATGCTATTTTACGTTTGGCAGATGTGTATTTGATATATGTAGAAGCTATAATGGGTAATAATGCTAGCACAGCAGATGTAGATGCCTTATTCTATTTTAATAAAGTACGAACTAGGGCTGGTGTAGATCCTGTAACAAGTATTGATGCTACAGCTTTAATGAATGAAAGACGCGTTGAGCTAGCATTTGAAGGGCAATATTGGTTTGATTTGGTAAGATTATCTTATTACAACCCACAATTAGCTGTTACTCTGTTAAATGCCCAGCAAAGGGTGCAGTTTGCCTACGATAATACAACCAAAACTGCTACCCCAAATGTACAGGGTTTAACCATTACACCAGCAACTGCAGGTACGTTTACCTTACCATTGCCAACCAACGAAATAACAGCAGACCCTAAACTGTTAAACCCACCGGTTGCTTACTATTAATTAATACCAACTAAAAAGAGTACAATGAAAAATATCATAAATACATTAAAAAAGTACATATTATATACCTTGGTAATTTGTGGAGTGGCATTTGCCGTTAGCTGTAAAAAAGACACAGGCTCTGCTACACCAATTATTAATGGTGTTCGCAATTATGTTGCAAGCCCTGGGGACTCTTTACTAAATAAAGTTGGCCCTGGTAACTGGATTGTAATTACAGGTAGTAATTTAAGAGGCGCAACCCAAGTATTTTTTGACGGGGTTGGTACATCTTTTAACGAAGGTTTATTTTCTGATACCAGTGCGGTAATTTTTGTGCCAGCTATCATTCCTTTCCCAACCGTTCCTACAGCACAATTAAATACTATTCGGTATGTAACTACCCATGGCGAAACCACTTTTACATTTGCCATAAACCCGCCTGCACCAAGTATTAGTGCTGTGTCTAACGAGTTTGCAAGAGGTGGTGAAGTATTAACCATTTATGGCAACAATTTATTTTTTGTTGATAAGGTAACTTTCCCGGGTAATATTGATGTAACTACTATTATTTCTGGTACAACTGACGGTACGCAAATAACTGTGACTGTTCCAATTGGTCTCTCAACTGGCGGTGTTTTAAAAGTTACTAACCGCTACGGTGTTGGTACATCTGTATTAACCTTCAACGATTTTATTACAGGTATGTTGGCCAATTTTGAAGATGGCGATCCGCATTTTGGCTGGCAATATTTTGCTGGTACCAAAACAAACGATGCTGTGCTTTATCCTGGTAATACAGGTAATTATATTCGCCTAAATCCGGGTACAGTAAACACGGGAGATTTTGCTTGGTACAATGGTGGGCGTGCAGTATTGGTTACTACACAACAATGGTTGCCCACTACAAGCCTTACAGACACTTTGGATAAGTACGCCCTTAAATTTAATATGTACGTAAAAAATAGTTGGAGCACTGGTACACTACTTATCCGTAATGAAGGCAGTTGGAAATATACGTACCGCTACGAGCCGTGGAGCAGCACTACTGCTGGTTTTAAAACTGCAGGTTGGGTTACAGTAGTTGTACCATTTAATCAATTTAAAACAAAACCTGCCGGCGGTAAAGATGGCAATGGCGCCCCACCAACAAGTATTACAGATTTATTGGGTAATAATGGTCAGCGGGAAGTTGGTATAATGCTAATAAACGATGGCACGGCACCAATAACAAGTTATGATGCGGCATTTGATAATGTGCGGGTTGTAAGAATTAGATAACTAATAGTCAACTCAAACAGAACTATTTAGAATTTAGAAATCTGTAAAAAAACGACTAGCTCTGATACTATATGTAAAAATAATCGTGCGCAATACAGGTATTTTATACTTGATTTTGGTAGCTTATCTGCTAATAAGTCACCCTTTAATCTATAGTATATAATTGGAATGTATTGATATGTAATCCGACACTTTTGTACATCAATAGGTTAAAGTTAAGCAAGTTATGTATAAATATTATTTAATAAAATAGCAATAAGTTAATGGCGGAGAACACTGAACGCAAAATAAAAATTTAAAATAAAATAGTCAGAAAATAGGGGTTAAAAACTAGAATTAGAAGTGGTATTTGAGGGAGCTAAAGCGCGTATGCAAGCAAATTTTTCTTCCTGTTTTAAACCTATGTAGCAGGCAACATTGCAAATGCCACTTCATTCTTTTATTTATTGATTTTAAAATGCTATACACATAAAAAAATACAAAATGAAAAAGACATCTACATTTTTAGTAATAGTATTTATTACTTGCTTTTGTGGCTTAACCAATATCGCTATTAGCCAACAAACAAGAGCTGGTGATAGTGCTGTACTAGTAAGTTTATACAACACTACTACTGGCGCAAATTGGACAACCAAAACCAATTGGCTCACCTCGCAACCCATTGATAATTGGTTTGGTATTACAGTTGCCAATAACAGAGTGGTCAGTATCAGTTTGCCTAACAATAATTTATCTGGCGGTCCTTTACCTAATAGCTTGGCAGTAGATAGTGCATTACAAATTTTAAATCTTTCTAGTAATTCGTTAGGCGGTAATTTGCCTTATTTTACCGATACTAGTTTGGTAACTATAAACCTATCTAACAATCAATTTTTTGGAACCCTTAATTATTATTCACTAAAAAATTTACAAACACTAGACTTATCAAACAATAATTTGTCAGGAAGCATTGCTTCACTAAGTAGTTATGGTAAATTGATAACGTTGAATGCAAATAATAACCAGTTTGATGGCGGCTTACCTTATTTCAGTGATACCAGTATGGTGATACTTAATTTGTCAAACAATCTACTGTCAGGCACTATTAATTATTACAATTTAAAAAATCTGCAATACCTCAATTTTAGTAATAATCAGTTAACTGGTGGTGCTGGTGCTTTGTCAAGTTTTTCAAAAACCACTTTTATTGATGCAAGTAATAACCAGTTTAGCGGTTCGGCACCTTATTTTGGTGGCAATAATAACTTGGTTACGCTTAATTTAAGCCATAATCAATTTACAGGGGGCTTACCATATTTTACCAATACCGCTTTAAAAACAATCGATATATCCTACAATCAATGTACTGGTACAATTGGTTATTATAACACACCCGCAATCATCAATTTTAGAGTAGATCACAACCAATTAACAGGCGGTTTGAATTTTTCGATACCACCTTCATTGAAATTATTTACAGCGACATCTAACAAGCTAAATGGTAGCGTGGTAACTAGTTTTGCTGGGCTAAATACTTTAAAGTTAGATAGCAACAAATTTACGTTTGCTTTGGCTGAAACAGTAGCTGCTTATACAACACCAACTATTTTAAACTACGGAAATCAAGATACAATTTTGCCATTGAATTATAATACCAATGTTGCTGGTAAGCTATCTGTATCAGCCGGAGGCACTTTGGCAAACAATACTTACAAATGGTATAACGGTTTAATTTTGGTAGCTACTATTGTTAACGATTCTACTTACACACCAACCAGTAATGGTACTTATTCAGTAAAAATTACAAACACTGTAGCACCACTACTTACACTTACAAGTACTACCTATAATGTAAATACAGTATTGCCAGTTGAGTTGACATTATTTGCTGCTAAACTTACCAATACAACTGCTGTACAATTACAATGGCAAACAGCTAACGAAATTAATAATCAGTTTTTTGATATTGAACGCAGTACAAATGGTGTATTGTTTGATAAAGTAGGTACTGTATTATCCTTAGCTGTAAATGGCAATAGTGTACAAGCTAATAATTATCAGTTTGCAGATGATGTATCAACGCTTTCAGGTATGATTTATTATCGTTTAAAACAAGTAGATGTAAATGGGAAATTTCAATACAGTACAACGATCTCTTTAAATCTTCCAAAGTCAATACCTGCGCATGTTTCCTTAAATATGTATCCGAACCCTGTTGTTAATAAAGTTAATGTAACTATTGGCGTAGATCAGCCTGAAAATATCTCTTTACGAGTTGTATCAGCATATGGTAATATAGTATATAAAACCAATAAATTATGGTTGCAGCAAGGCAATAATAACCTGTTCATTGATTTTGCCAAAATAGCATCGGGCATTTATACTGTTGAAATAATTAACCTAGTTGATAATACTAATATTTTATCAAAAAAGGTAGTGAAATATTAATAAGGATTTTAATTAAAAAACGCTGGTAAAGATGATATTGTCAGCGTCTATTTTCATTTAAAATAAGAGA
>JAYWCY010000080.1:0-2542 GCA_043780175.1 Chitinophagales bacterium | reverse complement strand
CAATCTACGTCATCAGCGTTCCTATCCTTCTTGTTACACAAAACTTTTTTTGAGAGATTCGTCCCGCTTTACTTTATCCCAATATTTTTTGGCTACAATCAGCATACCAAAGCTTTCGCCATCTTCTTTACCCAAATGTTTATGGTGCATTTTGTGTGCCCAACGTATGGCTTTTATATAACGATTATTGGTACGTGTAAACAGCTTAAAACGCTGGTGTATAATGATTTCGTGAAAAATAAAGTAAGCAAAACCATACATCGCAATACCAGCGCCAATACTTACAGCTACATAATTTTGATGCATCGATCCTAGCATAATACAGAGCCAGCTTGGTACTGCAAAAATGAGGAAGAACGCATCATTTTTTTCGAAAAAGCCATGCGCTTTTTGGTGATGATCTTCGTGTAGGTACCACAAAAATCCGTGCATCACATACTTATGTGTCAACCATGTGATACCTTCCATTGCACAAAAAACAAGAAGTGTAATTGCAATATATACAACCATTATAAATAGATTTGTAGAGCCAAGAAAAACAATACTTGAATGATAAACAAATGTACAGCGAAATGGTTGTTTTTATTGAAGTTTAGCTTTCTAAAAAGCACTAGCAGCATGGCACTAATAAAAAACCAGCATATATAATTGTAAAACGGTATCTGGCTGTTTTTCCATTGCCAAAAATTAAGTTGCATAGCCACAGGCTCTATACAAAAATCGAATAACGTGGCTAGTAAAGCACCATCAATTATAAAACTTGCAGCTTTAAAACCAGGTCGCATTTGCTCACCTTCTACCATAAATCTGCTTTCTATAAACATATTTATTTTACGCATCAATACACCACTACAAAACACCACTACAAACCAGTTGATGCCTATTAAATAGGGCACACCAAATAATTTACTGCCCATTACAGAGCCATACTCGTAATGACCAAAAAGTTTACCAGTATGTACGCCTATCATTTCGGTACCCATACCAATTACAAATGCGATGAGCATAAATAAGTAAAACCGCCTACTTCTGTAAGGCTGTGTGTACATGAGTAACAAAAACATTAAACCAAGATTAAGCGGTGTATATTGTACAAACCAATCTTTATAAGGTGTCAATAAAATACCTAATAACCCACTTATATGAAAGAGGATAGCAATGGCTATGGCAATATTATTTTTAGAAAACGTTAATCTCAAAAGGGGGTATTTTGGTTGATGATATTTTTATAAGAATTTACTAAGTAGACAATTTATTTCTACTTAAAAAATGGCAATCTATACAGCAATCTTCTTAATATTTTTTAAAAATAATGAAAGGCGATGTATTCACACACATTTTTAATGTGCTTTTTTCTTTTTCATATCATCAGTTACAATATCACTCATTATTTTGGCACTATGTAAGCACAATGGTATACCACCACCAGGGTGTACGCTACCACCTACAAAATATAAGCCTTTAATGGCATTGGTAAAGTTAGGATGGCGTAAAAATGCTGCCATTTTACTATTACTACTTGTGCCATATAACGAACCCATAAACGATGCTGTTTTAGTTTCTATCTGTACAGGATCTAAAATTTGTTCTAGCTCTATTAATGGTGTTATATCAGTTAGCAACAAACGGTTTAGCTTATCGATAATAATTGTTTTGTAGCGCTTCGCCAATGTTAGCCAATCTTGCCCCACATTAGCGGGTACATTTACCATTACAAACCAGTTTTCTTTGCCCGATGGTGCTTGTAAATCTGGCTCGCATTTACTAGTAATATTGATATAAATAGTGGGATCAACGTATAAACCTTTGGTTCTAAACAAAGTATCAAATTCTGCTTTATAATCTTTCGTAAAAAAGATATTGTGCAAGTCAAGCTTTGGAAAACTTGCATTAATACCCCAATAAAAAATCAAGGCACTGCTACTTCTTTCTTGCTTTAATATTTTGCTGGCTTTGCGGTGGTCTTTTAGCAAGTTGTTGTAGGTAAAATAAGCATCCATATTACTTACTACAATTTCTGCATAATGGTTATCATTATTTGCCACAATACCTCTTACTTTATCTTCATGATGAATGATGCTGGCAACAGGTGTATTAAAATGAAAAATAACACCCTTTTTTATTGCCAATTTGTACAGTGCATTGGTAATTGATATCATGCCACCATTGGGGTAAAACACTCCTTGATTATGTTCTAAATGTGGTATTAAACTCAACATGCCTGGTGCTTTGTACGGGCTACTACCATTGTAAGTGGCGTACCTGTTAAATAGTTGCACCGTATGACTTTTGGTAAATGCAGCTTCATTGACACTATGCAAAGTTTTAAATAAATACTTAGGCTTTGCAGTGGCAATAGCCTTACCAATAGGTGCGTTAAACAAAGTTTTTCGCTTGTGTAAAGAGTGGTTTAAAAAAATGCTACCTATATTGTTGTACACCTTTTCTGATTGTTGTAAATAACTAATCAGTTTAGATCCATCTTCACCCAATTTATCTTGCAATTCTATAGCAAAATCGTCTCTATTGGTATAAGCATTTA
>JAYWCY010000079.1:0-6848 GCA_043780175.1 Chitinophagales bacterium | reverse complement strand
TTATCAAATCAGGCATTAACATCCAATACAGCTTCTTCTTTATTGCAAGATCCTTCTGCGCCATCCAGAACTCAAAATCAAGAATTAAATGTTTCTGCCGGTTACACACAAACAAGAACAATAGGTGCATTGATCAATGCTCAATATGGTTACAAAGGCCGTTACATTGTTAATGTTGGTATACGTGGGGATGGTAACTCAAGATTTGGCCCCGGTAATAGATACGGTTTATTCCCATCGATATCTACCCGTTGGAGAGTTTCTGGCGAACCATTTATGAAGAAACTAACTTTTCTGAATGACTTAAGTATAAGAGCTAGTTATGGCTTGTCTGGCAATGCTCCAAAAACCGATTATAGTTTCTATAATCAATATGGTAATTCTGGTTGGACATATCAAGGGCAAAGTAGCGTCTATCCTTCTACTATCGAGTTAACCAATTTAAAATATGAAGTTATTAATGGTAAAAATCTTGGATTCAATTTAATATTCCTTAAAAATAAAATAAATATAGATTTAGAGGTATACAAAAACACAACTAAAGATTTATTATTCTACGGTTTAAAAGTGCCCACATTTAATGGATTTTCATCTGTAGATATTAATGGTGGCAAATTAGACAATCAAGGTTGGGAATTAAATATTTTAGCAAGTATTGTAAAAAAACCGACTTGGACCTTGGATTTCAGTTTCAACGTTTCGCACAACGAGAATGTGATTCGTGAAATTTCGCCATTTTTTGCTAATAGAAGTGGTGATGTTACCACCAATGGTAACTATTTAACCTTATTGCAGGTAAATAATCCATTCGGTTCTATTTACGGATATAAATACAAAGGAGTATATAAAGATGCAGCTTCTACCATTGCTACCGATGCTAATGGTAAACAAATTATTGGCCCTAATGGGCAAGCCGTGTACATGCGCTTTAACTATCCTAAAACTGATTATCTATTTCAACCAGGTGATGCTAAATATGAAGATGTTAACCACGATGGCAGTATAGATTATAAAGATGTAGTATATTTGGGCAATAGTAATCCTAAATTAGTGGGTGGTTTTGGTCCAACAATTTCAATTAAAAAGAACTGGAAAATTGCAGCCTTTTTCAACTTTAGGTCTGGCTACGAAGTAGTCAATGGTACTAAAATTACAACTACCAATATGTATGGTTTTAATAACCAAAGTACGGCTGTTTTAAGGCGTTGGAGAAAACCAGGCGATGTAACAGATATACCTAGAGCACTATATAATTCTGGCTATAACTGGTTAGGTAGCGATAGATATGTTGAAGATGCTTCCTTTTTACGTTTTCGTTCCATTTCTGTGAGATACAATATGACAGGTGATATCTTGAAACGCCTAAAAATTAAAAGTATGAGTACTTACTTAACGGCAGAAAATTTATTAACATTTACTAAATATACGGGTCAAGATCCAGAGGTATCGCCGAGAGGTGTTACTGGACCATTTACGGTAGTAACAGATTACAGTACAACACCACCAGTATTTACTTTAACTCTTGGTATAACTGCATCGTTCTAAAATTAAACTTGCATAAACTCATTCAGATGAAGCGTAAATTATTTATAAATATTGTATTCTTTTCTTTGGTAATTATTGCTGCTACATCTTGCAATAAATATCTAGACCTAAAGCCACAGGATGGTATCATACGTCAAGAATTTTGGAAAACAAAAGAGCAAGTTCAATCGGCTGTTATTGGTTGCTATGCAGCATTATTAGCTAGTCCTACTGGTAATAAACCTTTAAGCGAAACGATGTTTCTTTGGGGCGAGCTAAGAGCTGATATGCTAGCACCAGGTATTGGTATTTTATCTGATGAAAATGATATTATAAATGTGAATACATTGGCTACCAATACTGTAACCAACTGGGCTGGTGTATATCAAGTTATTAACTATTGTAACACAGTTATAGATTTTGCCCCAGGTGTTTTGGCCAATGATAATACGTTTACACAGCAACAGCTAAATCAATACTTAGCAGAGGTAAAAGCTTTACGTGCAATGCTTTATTTTACTTTGGTAAAAAGCTTTAGAGACGTACCGTTAAAGTTAAAATCAACCGCCAGCGATCAAGATTTACAACAGTTACCTAAAACCTCAGCAGATACCGTTTTAGCACAAGTATTAACCGACTTACAATTTGCAGATAGTAATGCTGTATTTACTTACGGTAATACCATTATAGATAAAGGACGCATTAATAAATACACAGTAAAAGCACTGCTTGCAGATGTGTATTTGTGGATGGATAAATATACAGAATGTGAAGCTGCTTGTAATTATGTGATTGACTCTAAAAAATATGGCTTAATAGCTGGGAATAGTGCTTGGTTTGATAACTTATACTACAAAGGCAATTCTAACGAAGGCATTTTTGAATTTCAATTTGATCAACAAAAGTTGAATAGTTTTTTTGGTGTTTTTTTAACATCACGACAAAGATTTTTGGCTTCGCCAAATGTGATGGATCAGATGTACACGATTGATTTTGTGAATGATAAAAATTTTGATATAAGAGGCGATGGCGCATCTTTAAGAACAAGCGATAATGCCATTTGGAAATATGTAGCAGTAGACTATAACACGGCAAGAACCGTAGATGCTTCCAACGCACATTGGTTTGCATATCGCTATGCAGATATTTTATTAATGAAAGCCGAAGCCATCAACCAAATGGGCAGTAGAGGTATAGAAGCATTACAATTAGTTACAACCATTAGAAACAGAGCACATGCATTAGCAGCTACTAACACTAATCCAGACCCAGCTGATAGAAACGCGATGGCGGATTTTATACTGCAAGAAAGAGCGAGAGAGTTTGCATTTGAAGGCAAAAGATGGTATGATATCTTACGTAATTCAAAAAGAAATAATTATGAAAGAATAGATATTCTATTAAATATGGTTGCGAGAGCGGTACCAGCAAATAGACAGATTTCTGCCATTAATAAGTATAAAGATCCGGCTCACAATAGCCACTACTTCCCAATTTATTTCTATGAAATACAGTCTGATCCTAATCTTATTCAAAATCCATTTTACCAATAAAATATTTAATAGCTTTTTATATGAAAAAATACTTTTGGGTTATAGCGGTTATTTGCTTCTGCGGCATAATAAGTGTAGCCACACTTACTGGTTGCAAAAAGCAAGTACTAGATTATACTACTACTAGCGATGTAAATATTGTGGATTACCTAAGACGTTACCCCGATCAGTTTTCCGAATACGTTAAAGTGTTAGATCGTACTAATATTAGCCCATTTTTAAATGCGTATGGCGCTTATACTTGTTTTGCACCTACTAACGATGCATTTAAGTTGTATTTAAAAAAGATTGGTAAAACATCTACTGACGACCTTGATACAGCAGCTTTATCAAATATTTGTAAGCTACACTTGATTGTAGATACGATTAGTACTGGTTCTTTTACTGATGGCAAGTTGCCTTCACCTACCATGTATGGCCAATACTTAATTACGGGTGTGAATGATAATGGTGCAACTTTAATAAATAGACAAGCCATTTTAACGCAGCCCAATATTTTAACAGGTAATGGCTACATCCACGTAATAGACCATGTATTAGAGCCGGCAACACAAACTATTGCTAAAATGATTGAAGGCAATAACGATTACAAAATTTTTACTGCCGTTTTAAGAGCTACAGGTTTTTACGATAGTTTAAACATTGCTAATAACCCTGATACAACTCGTAGGTTCTTAACCTGCTTAGCTGAGCCAGACAGCATTTTGGCAAAACAAAATATATATTCTTTAGGGGATATATCTCTAAAATATAAATCTGTAAACCCTAAGAATCCTAATGATAGTTTGTATTTGTATGCTGCCTACCACATTATGCCAGCACTGAAATACGTGGCAGATATTGTGTCTTCTCAGTCGCATTTAACATTGGCGCCACAATCAGTAATTACAGTGTCATTAACTGGGCA
This sequence comes from Chitinophagales bacterium, assembly GCA_043780175.1. Lineage (GTDB taxonomy): Bacteria > Bacteroidota > Bacteroidia > Chitinophagales > Chitinophagaceae > Parasediminibacterium. The sequence goes on along the minus strand of JAYWCY010000079.1, from coordinate 2,864 downwards.
AACGGTTTTATTGAACGAAATAACTTTTAATGGTGTATTTGAACCAGGTAGTGCTATTAATAGACCCGCCAGCGATAACTCTTGTATCAATGGGGTACTACATACTTTATCTAATGGTATTGTGCTTAAAGTACGCCAGCCTTACCGTGTAGATTTTGATCCGGGTGACCAACCAGAAATTAGAAAACTAACGTCAATCTACCGCCGTGCTGGTAAATCGCAAACCTTTACTTACGGGCAACTAAAAGATGTAAACTGGCAATTATCTACAGCTACAGTTAGTTACTATGTAGATGCAGCTACTACTACCAACTCCTATTGGTGGGATGATGGTTTCTCGTTTAACTTAAGAACATCGGTAAATAACTGGATAGAATTTAAAACACCGTTGATTGTAAAAGGTAAGTATAAAGTGTGGTGTAACTTTAGAAGATCTAATATGGGACAATACACACAAGTATCATTTGATGGGGTAGTAACACCTAAAATTTGTGACTTTTTCTCTAATGTGCCTACAGGCGTAACGGCACCGGTTTTAGAATCTCAAGGCTACAAACGCTACACTGTTAACCAAGCTCAAAATAACAACTTTGGTGTACTAGCTGGTACTATTGATGTTGCAACCACAGATAGGCATACCATTCGCTTAACTTGTATTAAAGACCAAGGTACTGGTAGTGGCAACTCTGTAACGTTTGATTTTATACAATTTATACCTATAGATCAAGATCAACAAAGACCATTGTATAATAGAGATGGCACACTTGTACCTTAATGGATTAAGATTGTTTTTAAATGAATTGTTGAATTTAAAGTAAAGAAAAAGATGCGTAAAATAAGATATAGTGTGTTATTGTTATTACTTGTTACAGCTACCTATTTTGTGGCTTGTAATAAAAAATGGGATGAACACAACCAAATAACAGACCCTGCAATTGCTAATAATTTATATCAGGTAATTAGTAAAAATACAAGCCTTGCAAAGTTTAGTGATTTACTTGTAAAAAGTGGTTACGATAAAATAATAGCTACCTCTAAAACGTACACAGTTTGGGTGCCTTCAGACCAAGCATTGGCTACTTTAGACCCAGCCATTGTTAGCGACTCGGCCAAGTTGCGGGCGTTTGTAGGGAATCATATAGCCAACCTCGCTTACCCAACTAGCGCAGCAGACCAACGTGTGCCAATGCTTAATGGAAAGTATAATTTATTTGCTGGTAGCAAATTTGATTCTGCAAATATTGTCACTGCTAATGCGTATGCTGCAAACGGCGTATATCATATAATAGACAAGTTTATACCACGTGTAGATAACTGCTGGGAGTATTTAAATAACAGTATTGCTTATCCGTTATACAAAACGGCTGTATTGAATCTTAACTATCCATTTTTCGATTCTACAAAAGCAACGCAAATTGGTTCAGATCCACTAACAGGTGCGCCAATATGGGATTCTACAAATGCTAAATTTACACGTAATAATTTTTTAGATCAGGTACAAAATATTGCTGATGAAGCCAATCAATATACGTTAATTATATTGACCGATAATTCGTTTACTACAGAATATAATAAATTGAGTCCTTGGTTTAAAACGGCTACCAATAATGCTGATAGCACCAAAAATTTAGCTTCGTATTATTTAATAAAAGACTTGGCAGTGAAAGGATCTTACAGTGCAACGCAGTTGCCAGATACACTATTGTCAGCGTTTGGTATTAAAGTGCCAATTAATAAAACTAAAATCGTGGCATCCTACAAAACAAGCAATGGCTATGTGCATGTGATGAGTCAAGTAGATTTCAATTTAGCTTATAAATTTCCACCAATTATTATAGAAGGCGAAACACCAACTAGTTTTGCGACTACAGATAGAGGTTTTTATACATACTATCGTGTAAGAACGAATCCAAATACAGGCTTGACATTTAAGGATATTTTAATGCAGAATTATGGCTATGCCAATTACTTCATTAGGTATCGCTTGCAAGGTATACCATCTATGCGTTACAATGCTAGCTGGGTAGCTGTTAATGATGTACAAACCACACCTTTATGGGCACAGCGCTTAGCCATAGATAGTAGCAATAATCCATCTATGCCTGCAACATTTACACAAACTATTGCTTATAAAAATTACAACGAAGTAGCACTAGGTCAGTTTAATTTATTAACTTATAGAAGCACGTTTAACATGTTTGTTTTAGGGCCAACAACATCATCAACTGTAAGTGGCATTAATTCTATAACGCTTGATTACATCAAACTAACACCAGCTTTTTAATACTATTATATCAACTATCTTATTTGTTTTATAATTCTGAATTCACCATGCAAATGCGTATAAAAATATTAAACCGCTGTGTAATTGCAAGTATTGCTCTGGCTACTTGTACATCACTTATGGCACAGCAGCCAAAAAAACTAGCAGTAGTACCCAATGCTACTGATGTTACAAAAGCTGCTAACCAAGACGAAAAGATAGATTTAAATAAAAATAAAGACATCAAAGGCTCAACTGCTAGTGGAGTAATAAAAGATGCGGTTACGGGTAAACCTTTGCCTGCCATTAATATATCTGTAACAGATTATTCAGCGGCATTAACGGATGACAACGGTAAATTTACTATTAAAGTTCCTGATTACAATGTAACGTTATTTGTAAGTGGCGAAGGTTTTCAAACAAAAGAAATACCCCTACGTGGTAATAAAACTGTCAATGCGTCTTTGTACGAAGAGTCTTATAACTCTATATATGATGTGGCTAATTTGCCATATGGCGCAAAGCCTAAAAACCAACTTGTAAATGCAGTAACATCTGTCACTACTTTAGATAATTGGGCAAGAAATACGGAAACAGCAGA
>JAYWCY010000078.1:0-4709 GCA_043780175.1 Chitinophagales bacterium | reverse complement strand
AAATATGTACAATGTACGCCTTCCATAAAAATGGGATAATCATCTTGCAATAAATTGTTTAATAAATCCTCATTTTTACGAGAAGCCACTATATAGGGTAATGTAGTAGAAATGCTTTTATGCCCTTCTCTACGTTCGTAGTAATTTACCGATGCACAATATTTAGTCAATTCTGATTGCTCGCCACGACCATAATTAAAACAATGCAAATGAATATTTACACCAGCTGCTTGCAATGCAGGCAACTTATAAAACAAATCAAACACACCACCATAATCTACAGGATAGGGCACATTTAAACAAATAATATGTAATTGCTTTTCCAAATATTTAAGTGAACTTTCAAAGTATTGTTTTCCAAAAAATAATTAGCCCTTTTTCTTCTTGTTGCCAGTTTAATACAAGCCTTGCTTTCTCACAATTAGCTGCTAACTGCCTACATAAAACATTGTCTGCCAGCAAATTGTTCAAAGCAGTTGCAATTGTTTGTTCAGCAACATTATCTATTAAATATGCAAATTCGTACTGCTTATTAATCAATTGATATTCAGGGTAATTTACACAAACCTGTGGCAATCCAGCCATCATATAATCAAAAAAACGATTTGCTAAAGAATAATACTGATTCAAACCTTCATTTTCAAAAATAGTAATGCCTATATGGCATTTAGAGGTAATTGCTCGTAACGCACTTGGCAACAAAGCACCTTTCAATATTACCTTATCTTCTAACTTGTATTTAACTATCAAATCTTTAACTTGTTGCAAAAAATTACCAGTACCACAAAGCAAAAGTTTAGCCTGTACGTGCTGCATGGCAGGAATTAAGGTTTCAAAACTTCTACCCTCGTTGATGGCGCCTTGGTATAAAATTGTAAATTGTTCATATTTATCTTGTGGTGCTAATTCTGTTGCAAAAGGTACATTTTTTACTATTTGATAATTAACATTGTAGCGTCTTTTAAACTCTTCTTGTATAAAATTATTAACAGTGTACCCATTTTTAAATTTAGGTACTGCAAAGCGTTCAATCATTAACCAAAATCTATGCACATGTTTTCTACTCACTACTTCTTTAAGTTCGGTAAATAATTCGTGCGCATCATATATTCTTGGTTTATTATTGATGGCAGAAGCTAAATAATTAGGTAGAATAGTATCTAAATCTATGGCGCAATAAGCATCTGTCTTTATAAATAATAGCAGCAGTAGCAAGCGCAAATTATACTCGGCATAAAATAAAAAACCTGTAGTAAAATAGCATGGTAGGCGTTTTTGAGCAAATGGTTGTGCTTGCAATGCTGTAGATGTTTTCAATTGTCTACCCACTAGTGTTACCGTATAGCCAGCATTTACCAGCGATGTGCAAATGCGTTGCATGCGCTGGTCGTAGCTTAAATCATTAGTAACTGTAAATGTAATATCGGGCAAAATGAAGGTGTTTTGAGACAAATATAAAGGTGTACCCTACTAACGCAAAAGAAGAAATTAATGTAGCAATAATACAAAACCGCTTTATAGCTCCACACTTAGCCATTCCAGCATGTATCTATTTAATATTATTCTTTTAGTAACAAATAAGATTACTTTTGCTTAATAAAATAAGTGTGGCCAAAAAAATATTTTCTAAAACTTTCTACACTTACAAATTTTATCGTACTTTTGCAGCCATAAAAAATTTAAAGGAAGCAATACCGTTTGCTCAAAAAGAAATTCAAGATGTCAATTACTAAAGAAAAAAAGATTAGCATTTTCACCCAATTTGGTGGTGCTGCAACTAACACCGGTTCTACTGAAGCTCAAATAGCTTTATTAACTGAAAGAATTCTAGATATTAGCAAGCATTTACAAGCTAATAAAAAAGATTTTTCTAGTCAAAGAGGTTTAATCCATTTAGTAGGTGAGCGTAAAGCTCTGTTGAGCTATATGCAAAAAACAAACCTTATGGGTTACCGTGCTTTAATTGAAAAATTAGGTTTAAGAAAATAAAAGCCTTATCCCCTATAAGGGGGGTTTGGAGGCATTCATATATTACTGAATTAACTTTCTAGTATATGCAAATCCCAACTTCTCTTTGATGTTGGGATTTGTGTTTTTTACTTATACCAATCAAGTTATTTGTAAGTTATTCTAACAAGATGCTATTAATGGGTTTATATTAGCACATTATCGTCATTACCAAATTTTCACTTTAACATGTTATCACAACCAATACAATCAAGTTTTCTGCTACCCAATGGAGCAGAAGTATTCATCGAAACCGGCAAACTTGCCCGTCAAGCTGATGGTGCAGTTACAGTACGCCAAGGCAACTGTATTTTATTGGCAACTGTTGTTGCTAATAAAGATCCAAAAGAAGGTCAAGATTTTTTTCCTCTAAGTGTTGATTATCAAGAGAAATTTTCATCTGCGGGTCGTATACCAGGTTCTTTCTTTAAAAGAGAAGCCCGTTTAAACGACTATGAAATATTAACTAGCCGTTTAATTGACCGTGCTTTACGTCCATTATTTCCAGAAGATTATTTATGTGAAGTTCAGGTTTTAATCAGCTTAGTTTCTAGCGATTTAGAAGTGATGCCAGATGCATTGGCTTGTTTAGCTGCATCTGCTGCGTTAGCCGTATCTGATATTCCTATTAAAGAAATTATTTCTGAAGTACGTATCAGCCGTTTAAATGGTGCGTTTATTGTAAACCCAACAAGAAGCGAATTAGAAGCATCTGACCTTGAATTTATAATTGCAGCCACCGAGAAAAACCTAATGATGGTTGAAGGCGAAGCAAAAGAATGTAGCGAAGAAGATTTAATTAAAGCCTTACAATTGGCACATGATGCTATTCGTGTTCAAATTAAAGCACAGCAACAATTACGCGCAGCCAAAGGCGTTACAGCCGTTAGAGATTATAAAAAACCAGCTGAAGATTTAGATATTAAAGCTAAAGTTGATGCTTTTGCAAAAGATAAAATTTACCAAATTTCTCGTAAAGGTTCTGCAAAACACGAACGCAGCGATGCTTACAGTGCATTAAAGAACGAATTAATTGAAAGTTTAGGTACAGAAGTAGCCGATTTACAAAAGAAATTAGCTAAAAAATATTATGCCGATTTACAATGGGAAGTTGTAAGAAGCATGATTATTGACGATCGTTTCCGTTTAGATGGTAGAGAACTGGACCAAGTTCGTCCACTAGCAATGGAAGTTGATATTTTACCAACACCACACGGTTCAGCATTATTTACAAGAGGCGAAACACAATCATTAACTACCGTAACTTTTGGTACAGGTTTAGATGAATTGCTAGTTGAAAGTGCTGCAAAATCTGTTGATAGTAAATTCTTCTTGCATTACAATTTCCCTCCATTTAGTACTGGTGAAGTAAAAATGATGCGTGGTCAAAGCCGTAGAGAAGTGGGTCATGGTAACCTTGCTATGCGTTCTTTAAAGCAAATGATGCCCGGCGATAATTACGCGTACACAGTACGTGTAGTAAGTGATATTTTAGAGAGTAATGGTTCGTCTTCAATGGCTACAGTATGTGCGGGTTCATTAGCATTAATGGATGCAGGTGTGCCTATACCTAAACACGTAAGTGGTGTGGCAATGGGTTTAATTACCCGTGAAGATGGTAAATATGCAATTCTTACAGATATTTTGGGAGATGAAGATCATTTAGGTGATATGGATTTTAAAGTTACAGGTACGCGTGATGGTATTTGTGGCGTTCAAATGGATATTAAAGTAGATGGCTTAAGCATGGAAGTAATGATGGAAGCTTTAGAGCAAGCTCGTAAAGGTCGTCTTCATATTTTAGATGCGATGTACGATGCAATGCCTGCAGCACGTGAAGAGGTGAAACCTCATGCGCCTCGTATGATTAAAATTATTATTGATAAAGAATATATTGGTGCCGTGATAGGGCCAGGTGGTAAAATCATTCAAGAAATACAAAGAGAAACTGGTGCTACTATCAATATTGAAGAAGTAGGCAATACTGGTGAAGTAAGTATCTTCTCACCACAGAAAGAAAGCCTAGAAAGGGCTGCTGCTTGGATTAATAGCATTACAGCTATACCTGAGGTAGGCAAAACGTACGAAGGCACTGTTAAGAGCATTAAAGAGTTTGGTGCATTTGTAGAATTTTTACCTAAAAAAGAAGGTTTACTACATATTAGCGAAATTAGTTGGAGCCGCTTAGAAACAATGGATGGTGTGTTAAATGAAGGCGACAAGATTAAAGTTAAACTTATGGAAGTTGACCAACGTACTGGTAAATTTAAATTGAGCCGAAAAGCCTTAATGCCAAGACCAGAAAGATCTGTTGAAGATGCTGAAAGACAAGAAAGACCAAGAACAGATAGACCTGACAGACCAGAAAGAAATAGATATTAATCTAAAATTATACTAATCCCCTCAAATCCGAGGGGATTTTTTCATATAAAAATTCATTTTATAAATAAAAAATGGTTGAAAGAAGGCTTATACATTCAAAAATTGTATCTAAAAATTATCTTGAATAATTTATTTGAAAAATCATTACGAAATTTGAAGTTATACCCTTACTTTCGCCGTCCAAATTTTGGATAGTTATGTTAGCAATTGTAAAAATAGCAGGTCAGCAATTTAAAGTACAAGCTGGAGATAGTTTGTACGTACCTCACATTGAAGGTAACACTGGCGATAAAGTTCAATTCAGCGAAGTATTATTAGTT
>JAYWCY010000077.1:0-3192 GCA_043780175.1 Chitinophagales bacterium | reverse complement strand
CTATCATTACCGAATGGGATGGCATTGCTAGTGCGCATTTGCTAAAAGTATCCGGCAATACGGCTTATGGCGCTTTAGCCAAAAAACATGTGGCTATGTTTCAAAAAACCTACAAGTTTGGTTCTCAGCCAATAGTAGTGGCTAAAACAATTGTAAAAGCTGCCACTTCACGCAATCCTAAAACACGCTACGCCATAGGTGGTGGTGCAAAATTCATTTTATTCTTCCGTTATATTTTACCAGATAAATGGTTTGATGCGGTGATATTAGCCAATATGCGGTAGGTTTTGGAAGACAGATGACACCGATTGAATGGATTAAAACAGATTTATTATTAAATAAAGACAGATGATAGGTATCAAAAATAGACTGCATTTTATTAATTAGATGCTAGTAAACAACCATCAGCTTGAATCTGCCGAATCCGTGTCAACAGCGTTCCGATCCTTCGCATTAATACCCATATTTATCTTGCCACCTTTCTTTTAAAAACTTGCGCAATTCATTTTCTCTGGCATTATTGCCGGGCTTATAAAAACTAGTGCCTACCAATGGCGCGGGTAAATATTCTTGTGGTATAAAGTTATTTTCGCCAAGGTGCGAGTACTGATAATTTTTACCATAATTCATATCCTTCATTAGCTTGGTAGGTGCATTACGAATATGTAATGGCACTGGTAAATCACCGTGTTGTTGTACCGCCTGCAAAGCACTCCCAATAGCTTCGTAAGCTGCATTACTTTTTGCCGATGACGCCAAGTATGTAGCACATTGGCTTAAAATAATTCTACTTTCTGGGTAGCCAATTTTGCTTACTGCATCAAAGGTTGCATTGGCCAATAGTAATGCATTTGGGTTGGCATTGCCCACATCTTCACTAGCAAAAATGAGCATCCTACGAGCAATAAATTTTACATCTTCACCACCCTCTATCATGCGTGCTAGCCAATACACAGCACCATTTGGGTCGCTACCACGCATCGATTTAATAAAGGCAGAAATGATGTCATAATGCTGCTCACCTTGTTTATCGTACAATGCAATTTTTTGCTGTGCAATAGCCATTACCATCGCATCAGTAATGGTAATATCTGTTTGTTTATATTGGCTAACAACTAGCTCTAAAAGGTTCAATAATTTTCTAGCATCCCCACCAGAAATTTTAATCAATGCGCCAGTTTCTTGTAAAGTGATATGGTGTTGTTTCAATACTGCGTCTTTTGCAATAACGTGGTGTAGTAAATCTATTAAATCTTTTTCTTGTAATGCTCTTAAAACATACACTTGACTTCTGCTGAGCAAGGCACTGTTTACTTCAAAAGAGGGGTTTTCGGTAGTAGCACCAATCAGCGTAATTGTGCCTTTCTCTACTGCACCTAATAAGGCGTCTTGCTGGCCTTTATTAAATCGATGAATCTCATCTATAAACAAGATAGCTTTACTCAGTTTCTTAGCTTGCTCTATTACTTCTCGTACTTCTTTTACACCGCTACTTATTGCACTTAATTGAAAATAGCCAATGTTTAAAGTGTGTGCAATAATATTGGCTATTGTGGTTTTGCCCACACCTGGCGGTCCCCATAAAATCATAGATGGTATTTGCCCTTGCTCAATGGCTTTACGTAAAATGCTCCCTTTGCCAGTTAAATGATCTTGTCCAATTAGCTCATCTAAAGTAGTTGGTCGCATTCTTTCAGCTAAAGGCATGTTGGTGGTCATAACACAAGTTTGCTACAAAGAAACTAAGAATAGAACGGACGCAAATAATTATTGCAATAAACCTTCTTGTAGTTTGACATGCTGGAAACCCAACTAAAGAATTGTAACTTCACCGTAATCTATTTGTACTAATAAGAAAATTGTTATTGTTTAGACCTCGTTTATATATCAAAGCAATAGTTTGTTACCTAATAATTGGTTGCTTTTGCGTACATGCCATTGCGCAATCGGCTAACGATACAACCATTACCTCTACACAGCAACAAGCATTGGTATTTTTAGACCAGGTTGTTGATTTGCCACAGAGTAGTTTTTGGCCTGCCATAAAGCCTGATATTTTTTTACAAAACTTAAGAAAAGATATACTGCAACCTCTAAGTTTATATGAAGGTAGAAGCACCAACTTTTGTGGGTATGCGGCATTGTCATATATGCCGTTACACGATAATCCGTTAACGTTTGTAACGTTTATGGTGCAACTGTATAGTGCAGGTAAGGCCGATTATGGCAAAGAGCATTTTAACCCAAGTGCGCCAGTAAAACTTTCTGCTGGCAGGTTACGCTTTAAGGGAGAGTTAGATATTAGACCAGCCGATCAAATGTGGTTTTTGGCTTTGGCAGATCATTTTAAAGGGTACTTGAATGTGCTGGATAAACATTTTGATATGGGCGACGAAAACAAAATGTGGGCTGCCGTAAACTATGCCAAGTTTAATAGAATGGTAAGGCGCTTGTTTAATTATGATATTAAAGCGGTAGGCTCTGACTTGATAAGACCGATAGTTGTAGATGATGTGTACGAGTATTTATCTGAGCGATTGCGAACTGGCCATGTGGCTTTGTTTGTAAACAATTTAACCCTCTACAAAAAGAACCATACAAAGTTAAAATTTGCAGTGCCTACGCATTTTATCATCTTATTAAACATTCAAAAAGTAGGTGATACTATTGCGTTTACTTATTGGGATTATGGTGGTAAAAGTTTGCAAGAATTAAGTCCTTATTTCTTACGAAAAATAATTTTTGGTATTTCTCATGTCACCCTAAAAACTAAGCAACATGCGTAATCATAATTGCTTGCTATTATTGATAATAGTGGGGTTGCTTAATGGTTGTGCATCACGTAAAGTGGTATCTTCTAAATACTATTTTCAGCATGAGAAATCGATTATTGCAATAGAAGAAAAGTATAAAGCTTTGTATGCTATCAAACCATTTTCTGTAGAGTTTACAGACCACTCTTTCAATTATATTTCATTAGAAATTATTACCGATAGCCTAAAATATATTTACGAATTTGAACTGCACGAAACTCGGTTAGAGGATACGTTATTTAAATATCAATTGCCAGCAAAGGGTATTGCCCAGTTGATACAGCAAATGCAAGCCATTAAATGTATTTGGATAAATAACCTAGACTATTATGCTAATGCAAAAAAGGATTATATGGTATTAATGTCTATAAGACCATTG
>JAYWCY010000076.1:0-3093 GCA_043780175.1 Chitinophagales bacterium | reverse complement strand
TTTTAATACGGCCAATTTCTTTGCTTTGAGTAGTTATTTCAGTAACATCCATCACCGTAGATATCATTAAGTCTTGCTCAAATAATGGGATATTTTTTGCATTAATGAAACGCTTTTCGCCTGTTTGTGTAGTTATTTCAATATTGTTCCAAGCCATTCTATTTATATCCCCACTTTTTATATCAGCCATTATGCGGTCAATAATACTTTTTCTGTATGCTTCATCGGGATATACTTTTTCAAAAAAGGTAGGCACATCTATAAGTACTTCTTCGGACCAGCCATAAATATTGCTAAAGTGTTTATTTAAACCAGTGGCTTTACCATCGCTAATTTTATTGATTGCTACGCCAATAGGTAAACTTTGGATAATGGTTTGTGTAAACTCATTTTGCTGTTGTAATGAGCTAATTGTTTGCTGTAGCTTTACTGCTATTGCTTCACTCTTGGTTATATTTTGAAACAATCCGGCTAAACTTATAGGTTTGCCGTTGATGTCTTTGGTAATAAAACCTATTGATATTGCAACAATTATTTCGCCTGATGGTCGTAATAATCTATGTTTTATTCGGTAGGGTATGCCATGTTCTATAGCATTTTTGTAGGCCAGTATGACGCTTTCATGGTCATCTGTGTGAATAATTTCTAAAGCTTTTTCTAGCGAGGGGGTAAAAGCATCTGGCTGATAACCGCATATTGCAAAAAGCTCTGGCGACCAGGAAAATATACCTGTTTCTAAATTCATTTCCCATGTACCTATTTCTGTATGGGTTTCAACATCGCTATCAACGGTTGGGTTTAGTGCTACTTTTTGTTCAAGCTGTGGTTGCTGCTTGTTTTGCAACTGTACCTTTTCTGTCATATCGGTTACTACATGCATAATCAATCCTACACTACCATCTGGGTTAAGAAGGGGTGTATTGTCAACAGAAAAATGGCGCGGTGTGGTGGCAAATGTATTGCCGATGTTGATGTGGTATTTTTGAACTGTCAGTTTATCTGTGCTACAAGTAAGGATAACTTTTTGAAAAGACTGTGCAAGATTTGCAGACTCGTTTGCTACTTCGGTATCTAAATAATTGGGGAAAGCTTCAAAAAAAGGTTTTTCCAAAAGGCCTTCTACACTGGCTTTAGTAATCTCTAAATAAGCTTTATTAGCATCTATAATTGTAAATAAAGGTGGGTTGGGTTTAATTAAAATACACGCTAATGGCATTGCTTGAAATAACATCTTATGGTATTCAGTAGAAGTCATATTTGGCAGTATGTTCAAGGTTTACCAAAACTGTTAGTAGGCCTTAGATGTTATTTAAATTTTTGTTCGAAACAATTTTAAATGCATTTATCATTCCATAGTGTGAATATAAATCATTGAATTCTAATCATTACGCTTTTAATACCATTATATTTTTTGTTTTTTATTACATATTGGCAATAATGTAACACTGATTTATTTTTAGTAATAGTATCATGTGGCTTATCGTAATTTGCATTATTAATAGTTAATTTTCTCTTATAAAAAGAACATGAAATATTATTTAATTTCTGGGGAAGCGAGTGGCGATTTACATGGTAGCAATCTCATTAAACAATTGCAATTGCTTGATATAAATAATAGTGTAAGATGCTGGGGTGGCGATTTAATGCAAGCTACTGGTGCTACTTTGGTAAAGCACTACAGAGAACTGGCTTTTATGGGTTTTGCCGAAGTGATAAAAAACCTACCAACTATTTTAAAGAATATTCGGTTTTGTAAAAAAGATATTTTACAGTTTCAGCCAGATGTGTTGGTGCTAATTGATTACCCAGGGTTTAACCTACGCATTGCAGAATGGGCCAAACAGCAGGGTATAAAAGTAGTGTATTATATATCGCCACAGGTGTGGGCTTGGAAGGCAAACAGGGTTAAAAAAATGCGGTTATGTATTGATAAAATGTTGGTGATTTTACCATTTGAGAAAAGCTATTTTAAAGATGTGTGGCAATGGGATGTTGAATATGTTGGTCATCCATTGGTAGAAGTGGTGCATGAATACCAGTTGCAAGTTGCAAACTCCAAGCTCCAAGATTCAAGTTACAAGATGCAAGACACAAGTGACAAGTTACAAGGTTCAAATAACCAGCAACTAGTAACGAGCAATAAACCTATAATTGCGTTACTGCCTGGTAGTCGGAAGCAAGAAATTAGTAAAAAATTGCCTGTAATGTTGGATGTGGCAAAAGCTTTTCCTGATTACCAATTTGTAATTGCTGAGGCACCGGGTTTAGATGCGGCGTTTTATGCGTCATTTTACAGCGATGCATCTGTAAATGCTGGCGGTAATATTGCGACTTTAAAAAACGACACTTATAGTTTATTAGCCACCGCTACTGCAGCTTTGGTTACAAGTGGCACTGCAACCTTAGAAACAGCATTATTTGGTGTGCCAGAAGTGGTATGCTACAAAGGCAGCAATATTAGCTATCAAATAGGTAAGCGCTTAATAAAAATTAAGTATATAAGCTTGGTAAACTTGATAATGGATAAACTGGTGGTTAAAGAGTTCATTCAAGATGAGATGACCACTGAGAACTTGGTAATAGAATTGAAAGCGTTATTGGGAAACGAACAGCGCCAGCACCAAATACAACAAGATTATGCTGCATTAAAAGCTATTTTATCGCAAGGTGGCAATGCATCTCAAAAAGCAGCTAAAAGTATTTATGATTGTCTGAACTAGGATTTGGAATGATTAAAGGGATTTTCAGGATTTTTAAGTCCTTCACGTTAATTATCCTAATTGAAATTGTGTACTTTGTCTTCTTTGTTGCTTTGTGAGAAATAAAATCTATCTAAACCTACAAAATCCACGTTCATACAACCTATTTTACTAAATTAAAATAAGGCGTTAAATAGTGTTTCGGATAGTCTTGAAAATCTGTTGCAAATACAAATGCGTCATCAAGGTTGCAGAAACTTATTTTGGGAAACACTCTTTTGATTTTATCGTACAATGGCGTTTTTACTTCGATATTACCCGATAGTTCTATGGTTGCTTCCTCGGTTGGTAAATTGTATTGCTGTAATACATTAAGCATATAATACAAAGCATC
>JAYWCY010000075.1:0-10745 GCA_043780175.1 Chitinophagales bacterium | reverse complement strand
AAAATGGTTAAGCTTCTTTCGATACCATCTAATACTGCAATATTTTTAAGATTCGCCCATTGCTCAAAACCTAAAGATTCAAACAGATTAAGACTTGGTACATTATGCTTAAAAATAAAACCTAGTAAAGTATGTATATGATAATTAGCAGCGGTAGCCATTGCATGTTGCAATAGCTGTTTGCCGTAGCCTTTACCTCGCTGTTGTTCATCTATATAAATGCTTATTTCGGCTGTACCGTTGTAAGCTGGTCTGCCATAAAAATCTTGGTAGCTCATCCAACCAATCAATGTTTCGCCATCATACACTATCAATAATGGTCTAGTAGTAGGCTTATGTTCATGAAACCAAAGTAATTTACTCTCAACACTTACAGGTTCGGTATCAGCAGTTACCATTCTACCTTCGATAGTACTATTATATATTGCTACTATTATTGGTAAATCTTCAAGTATTGCGTTAGTAAATTGTAAAGCCATTGCTGCTATTTTAATAGTGCTAATAAACAAAAATGGTCACTTTTCAGTAACCATTGTCTTATCAAAGATAGTCAGCCAAGACGCAATTCGTCTTAGCATAAATTTAAAACGGTAAATCATCCAAAGGTTCTGTTAGTTCAGCAGCCGATGGTGCAGGTGGTCTATTGTAGTTTTGTTGCGGTTGTGGTTGATAATTTTGTTGTGGTGCAGGCTGTTGGTAGCTTTGTTGCTGCGGTGCAGCTTGCTGATAATTATTATTGTTATTATAATTACCTCCACCATTATCACCTTCTGCTTTACCACCCAGCAATTGAATATTTAATACCCGTAAAGTTAGGTTCGAGCCAGTTCTACCATCGTTAGTCGTATAAGTTCTAATATCGCCATTGCCTTCTGCATATACTTGCGTTCCTTTTTTTAAATAAGGTGCAATAGCCACTCTATCCGTCCAATAAGCACATTCTACCCAAACTGTTTTATCGTTTTGATTGCCTTGGGCATCTCGTATTTTTTCTGAATGTGCCACCGAAAAATTAATTACCGACTTTCCGTTAACATTGTTTACAACAGCATCCTTACCAAGATGACCTATCACATTTAATTTAAGCATAGCGTATATTTTTTATTACTTAGAATAATTTAGGAGAATAAAAATAAGAAAAATTAATCATTATTAATTAGTAGCAGCAAGCTTTTACCCACATTTATATATTTTATGTTACCACCTTTCTATTTTCAATGCGGCATCGCAGCGTCGCACACTTGTACGCTTTTCTAAATATGCAGCTTTTATCTAAGCGGCTCTTCTAAAAAGCCTTTCCATCATTTTACCAATATCACACTTGCTATCTTATTTTTACGTCATGATATATCATAATCCTAAAGATTGGTCATCTGGTTTGTTTCGTTTTAATAAATCTGATACATTCCGTAAGTTATTACCATTAATCATATTTGTATCACTATACAGTTGGTTAGTTACTTTTTTGGAGATAGACTATTTTAAACTGGGTAGTGACAGTCATTTTAAAAATATTACACAAATGCACAGCCTGCTAGGTTTTGCAATTTCAATGTTATTGGTATTTAGAACAAATACTGCATATGATAGATGGTGGGAAGGTCGAAAATTGTGGGGTGCTTTGGTTAATAATAGTCGCAATTTATCTGTAAAACTTAACAGCTTTTTACCACATGATGATGAGCGTAACCGTAACTTTTTTAAGCGTTTAATTCCACATTTTGCACTAGCACTAAAAGCACATTTAAGAGCAGAAAGCACCAAGCTGGCTTTAGATGAGATAGAACACCCAGAAATTCTAAGCTTTGACCAGTCAAAGCATATACCAAATCAACTAGCATCAATTATTATCAGCAGAGTAAATATGTTGTACAAAGAAGGTAAAATTACCGATGCACAACTGATCACGTTAAATAGTGAAACCCAATCTTTTTTAGATATCTGTGGAGCTTGTGAGCGTATTAAAAACACACCAATCCCTTATTCTTATAGTTCTTTCATTAAGAAATTTATAGTTATCTATACCTTAACAATGCCTTTAGGTTTCGTGTTTTCACTTGGCTATATTACCATACCAGTGGTAGCATTTATCTTTTACGTATTAGCAAGTTTAGAAATTATTGCCGAAGAAATTGAGGACCCATTTGGCACCGATGAAAACGATTTGCCAATGGATAAAATGGCCAATAATATCAAAAAAAATGTGGAAGATATTTTAGCGTAAAACATGTTGTTAATATCCTTATGCATCTAATAATTCTACCAATTGTCGCAATTCGTCTTTCATAAATTTATTACTAGGCAAGTCGTAACATTTGCTCAATTCTTCTATTAAAATTTGCAATGATCGCTTGTAAGAAATAGGTTTATAGTAAGCTTTTACAGGTGCTACACCAATGCGTTTAAAATAATTTTCTATATCGTTATGAGAATGTGCTTGCCCAGTAGTAGGATCTACAAAAAATAAGATTTTATTCTGCGGATGACCTGTATATGTCAATTCATCATAATCATCTTGAAAAAACGCAACAATAAACTGCTTAGGAATATTAATAATTCTAGTATTTATATCCAACAATTCGCACATGACTTGGTAAATAATACCGTTGGTAATGGCATTGCCTTGCTTGGTAGCTAATACTCTATTTATAAGAAATTCATCTGGTTTATTGTACGAAACTTCACCGCCTTTAAGGTTATAGTAATTATAAATAATGCTACTTAAAACATTGGCTTGCTCCAAAGGGGTTAAATAGTTATTTAATTCTAGCCATACATTTCTACGAATTTTCTCTATTTCTTGAAGTACTGGAGTAGTTTGTAAGTCGGGAAATTGATATTTCGCTACCAATAAAGCACCAAATAATAAATCTTGTTGCTCACTATCTCGCCACTCTGTGATGCTATTGCGCAAATCAGTAAAGTTGAGTCTATGTATTAAATTGGCAATACGTTCTTGCACCTCTTCGCTTAGTGTGTTTTCCCAAAGGTTTTCTAAATTAGGAATTACGGCTTTGCCAAAATCTACAATCCTAGCAGATACAGATGTAAAAACGTCAGTATCAGGATCGTCAATTAACGTAAAAAGGGCGTTAAGTTCTTTTGTTTGTTGCATAGCCATTTTGGTTTTCTGATTGTGGAATATTAGAAATTAATCACTTTTTTAATTTCAAAATCTTCAACGTAGAAACTTGCTTAAAAATTATGTGTGGGTATATCTTTACTTATTAGTCAAGTGTGCAAAAGTATCAATACGTATAAAAGATGAGGGGGTGTCATCCTTGATTAAATCTTGAATCGTACGCATTTTAAAGCTAAAACTGTTAATTATTAGCTCTTAACTGCAATTTGTTATTTGTTGTTGTAATAAGCCTATACCTTGCAACTTTATTTGTAGAAACACAACCCCCAGTATGTCACAATTAATTATTCCTAAGTTTCCAGTTGTAAAGCAATCGCTTCATACAGAACTAAAGAAGCGTGTACAAGCTTATTTTGATGAAAAAGGTATTACCTCTGCTGGTACAGCCAATCTATTTACCAAAGCTATTTCAATGATTGTTGCATTGGTATTAGTGTATTTACACCTGCTTTTTTTTACACCAGTTTGGTATTTGGCTATATTTGAATGTATAGTAATGGGCGGTTTGGTAGCAGGCATTGGTTTTAATGTAATGCACGATGGTAGCCATGGTAGTTTTAGCACAAAAAAAATGGTGAATAAAATAGCCGCTACAAGTATTAACATGCTTGGTGCCGATCATTTTATGTGGAACATGAAACACAACATGATACACCATAGTTTTACCAATATTGATGGTGTTGATGATGATATAGAAATTGGTGTATTTATGCGTATGGCTCCCACACAAAAACGCCTAAAAATGCATAAGTTTCAGCATTTTTACTTTTGGTTTTTGTACATGTTGCTATATGTATTTTGGATATTTTTTACCGATTATAAAAAATATTTTACTCAAAAAATTGGCAATGTGCCTTTAAAGAAAATGGATCTAAAACACCATTTAACTTTTTGGGGAGTAAAGATTTACCATGTAGTTGCATTCATCGTTTTACCGATCATTACGGTTGGTTGGTTATCTTGGTTGGTTGGCTTTTTAGTAATGACCTCGGTAGCAGGTTTTGTATTAAGCATTGTGTTTCAATTAGCACATACAGTAGAGCATACCGCTTTTCCTACAGCAGATACAGATACCAATAAAATGGATGATGAATTTGCAATACATCAAATAAAAACTACTGCCAATTTTGCGACAAAAAATAAATTGGTAAGCTGGTTAGTGGGAGGTTTAAATTTTCAAATTGAGCACCATTTATTCCCTAAAATATCACACGTACACTACCCTGCTATCAGTAATATTGTGAGAGCTGTGTGCATGGAATATCAATTACAATATATAGAATATCCAACGATGCGTAAAGCTATAGGTGCACACGTAAGATTTTTGAAAAATATGGGTAGATACGATTGAGAAGAATTTGTGATTACGGATTTATGATTTTGAGATTATTGGAATGATTATAAAAAAAGCGATGGTTTCTTAATTGAAATCATCGCTTTTTTCTTTGTGAAGCTTTGTATCGTACTGTCGTCTTTGTATTTCTCTATTCTTTATCTGTGTTCGCCAAACTCATTTCTAAGTACATCACTTATTTCGCCAAGTGTACAAAGGTTTTCTACAGCTGCAATTACAAGTGGCATTAGGTTCTCTGTAGTTTTAGCAGCTTCGCTAATTTTAGCTAGCGATGCAACTACTTTTACAGTATCCCTTTTCGCTTTTAAAATCTGCAATTTTTCTACTTGTTGCTTACCAATATGATCATCAATTTTAAATACGGGCGTTGTATTTTTTTCAGTCGATTGAAATGTATTTACCCCAACAATCACCTTTTCACCACTTTCAATCCCACGTTGATACTCATAAGCACTTCTGGCAATTTCATCTTGCATAAAACCTTGTTCGATTGCTGCTACACTACCACCCATTGCATCAATTTTAGCAATTAGTCCTAATGCTTTTTCTTCTACTTCAGCAGTTAAACTTTCTACAAAATAACTACCTGCCAATGGATCAACCGTATCTGTGATGCCACTTTCAAAAGCCACAATTTGCTGGGTACGTAAGGCTATTTTAGCAGCTTCTTCTGTGGGTAAGCTCAACGCTTCATCAAAGCCATTGGTATGTAAACTTTGTGTACCACCAAGTACCGCTGCAAGTGTTTGTATCGTGACTCTTGTAATATTATTTTGCGGTTGCTGTGCCGTTAATGTACTACCACCAGTTTGGGTGTGAAAACGTAGCATCATGGCTTTTTCATCAGTTGCACCAAGTGCTTTCATCATATTGGCCCAAATACGTCTTGCGGCTCTAAACTTAGCCACTTCTTCAAATAAATTATTGTGTGCATTAAAAAAAAATGACAGCCTTTTACCAAACACATTGATGTCCAAACCCTTTGCCTGTGCAGCTTGTACGTATGCCTTGCCATTACTGAGTGTAAATGCAACTTCTTGTACTGCGGTGCTCCCAGCTTCACGAATATGATAGCCAGAAATAGAAATGGTATTCCATTTTGGCAAGTTTGTAGCACACCATTCAAAAATATCTGTAATAATACGCATGGATGGCTTTGGTGGATAAATATAGGTGCCACGAGCTGCATATTCTTTTAAAATATCATTTTGAATTGTACCAGTAATTTTAGATAAATCTGCCCCTTGTTGCTTAGCCAAAGCCACATAAAATGCTAGTAAAATAAAACCTGTTGCATTGATGGTCATTGATGTGCTAACATCCTCTAGTTTAATGCCAGCAAATAAGCGCTGTATATCTTCTAGACTATCAATAGCCACACCTACTTTACCTACTTCGCCTTCGGCTAATTCATGGTCGCTATCATACCCAATTTGTGTGGGCAAATCGAATGCTACGCTTAAACCACTTACCCCTTGACTTAGTAAATAATGGTAGCGTTTGTTACTTTCTTCAGCAGTAGAAAACCCCGCATATTGGCGCATCGTCCACAGCTTACCACGATACATATCTGGTTGAATACCACGGGTATAAGGAAACTCCCCTGGCAGCTCGGTTAACAGTTGCTGGTTATCAGCTTCTTGTGTATAAATTGTTTTTATTTCTATTCCACTATCAGTAGATATCTTTTTTTTCATAGCAATCATTTTAATATTGTGCGTATAACAATATCCCTTCACAGGGCGGTTGCTTTACAACATTTTCTTAGCTTCATAACTTAAAGCTTCGGCTACAACTTCATGTAAATTACCCCGTTTATCATTCATCACATAGTCAAGTACTAATCTATTCAAATCTAAGCCTGTTGCATTTGCAGGCAACATTGTTGCTATTTGATTTACCGCAAGCATATTCTGCTCTTTTAAATTTTTTACAGCATCCCAAGCGGCTGCACTTACATATATTTGTTGTGTAATATTATAATCAAATTCTTCTTTAATAGCTTGTATTAACAGCATTTGCATATCCCTAGCACCTACATCAGGGATGTTTACACGGCTCACAAGATTAGGCAACGCAATACGATTTGTCAACAGCATCAATCTTTCGTAAGCCTGTAACTGTAAGGTTTTTGAGCTATCGGCTTTATTACTTTCTTCAATAGCTGCTCTACGTTGCAAAAAAATAAGCCAGCCTGCTAAACCTGCAACTACAACTGAAATTGAAACACCCAAAATGATGGCGGTATTATCCATTCTACTAAATTTTTATGTTACAAAAATAGCGGAAACACTTACGTTTGTTAGTATTGATATTTTCCTTTAAACGATAATGAGACCGATTGTTTACATCCAGCATTTTTTACCTTTGCATAAATAATAGTGAGAATGGAAACAATAGCAGCATCACCAGTAAAGCTTACACAAAACGCTATCAACGAGATAAAACGTTTATTAAACGAGGATAGTTTTGACCAATCGAAAAAACTACGCATCGGTGTAAAAGGTGGTGGTTGTAGCGGCATGACTTATGTATTAGGATTTGACGAAGCAACTGAACAAGATGAAATATATGAATCTGATGGCATTTCATTTATAATGAACCCGAGCCATCAATTATATTTATTAGGTATGGAGGTAGATTGGCAAGGTGGTTTAAACAGCAGAGGCTTCACATTCAGTAACCCAAATGCTAGTAAAACTTGCGGTTGCGGTACATCTTTTAGCGTGTAAATACGTACATTTCGAAATAAAAAGAAATCCCTCTTACAAAAAATTTGTAAGAGGGATTTCTTATATAGGATATTTGTAATTATAGATTAGAGAATAACCGATTGGGCCGATTCATACAAATTGATTTTAAACGTTTTTAAAAAATGACAGCTTCTTTACCGCATAGCAAAACCGTTATTATTATTGTAGGCCCTACAGCTGTGGGCAAAACGGCATTATCACTCCACTTAGCAAAGTATTTTAACACGCAAATTATTTCTGCTGATAGCAGACAATGTTTTAAAGAATTGAGCATTGGTACGGCCAAACCCTCGCAGGAAGAATTAGCGCAAACAAAACATTATTTTATCAATTCACATAGTGTTACGGAAGATGTAAATGCTGGTGTTTATGAGCAATATGCATTAGCTACTTGTGACCAAATATTTGCAACAAATGATGTGGCAATAATGGTTGGGGGTACAGGTTTGTATATCAAAGCGTTTTGCGAAGGCATTGATATTATGCCAGCTATTTCTATGGAAATAAGAACCAATATTATTACCCAATATCAAACGTATGGGCTTAGTTGGCTGCAAGAAGAAGTACAAATTAAAGATCCTTTATTTTGGGAAACAGCCGAGCAGCAAAATCCACAACGCTTGATGCGTGCCCTAGAAATATTTGAAACTACGGGGCAATCAATCAATCATTTTAAAAGTAAAATTGCCGTTGAAAGGCCTTTTAATATTATTAAAATTGGACTTGAACTCCCAAGAGAACAACTCATTCATAACATTAACCAACGCATTGATGGTATGATGGATGAAGGTTTACTACAAGAAGTGACAAGCTTACTAAATCATCAGCTATTGAATGCCTTGCAAACTGTTGGCTATAAAGAATTATTTGCTTATTTGTTTGGCGAGTATGACCTAAAAACTGCCATTACCCAAATAAAAATAAATACCAGACAATATGCTAAAAGGCAAATGACTTGGTTTAAAAAAGATACAGATATTCATTGGTTTAAAAATAGTAATACAGTATTTAAAAGTATCGCAACTTTACTATTAGAAAAGGGTTTAGCATAGAGAAAAAGGCTTTTTGTATAAAATTATAGCTCAAAAATAATTTGGTTATTAAGTTTGGCAAATAAATAATACCAATGAAACCAACACCACAATTAACTAAACCATTCGCTTTAATGCTAGGCCTTGTAGCTGGGTTTATTTTTTTACTAGCTATGTTTATAGGCTTAGGCATTGCTATTGAATCCATTTTTGTAATGGGCATTTTCTTCGTTACGGTTCTCATAACAATTGCTGTGCTACTTGGCAATAGCAAAAAAACAGCTCGTTAAACCAAACATTCCATCCTAAAATACAAATCAATAACACATGAAAAAATGGCTACTTATGGTTTCAGTTGGTATCTGTATTAGCAGCATATCATTTGCACAAACCAAACAAATTCAATTTACAAAATACACCTTACCCAATGGTTTAACGGTGATTTTACATCAGGACAAATCTGCACCAGTTGTTGCAGTATCTGCATTGTACCATGTTGGTTCTAAAAACGAAGACACAGCACGTACAGGCTTTGCCCACTTTTTTGAGCATTTAATGTTTGAAGGTAGTGCGTATGTAAAGCGTGGCGATTTTGACAAATACACGTCTAATGCAGGTGGCTATAACAATGCAAATACCACACAGGACAGAACTTACTATTTTGAATTATTTCCTAGCAATCAATTCGCTTTAGGCTTGTGGCTTGAGAGCGAAAGAATGTTACATGCTAATATTGAAGAAGTAGGTGTAAATACACAAAAAGAAGTGGTAAAAGAAGAAAAACGCCAACGTGTGGATAACCAGCCATATGGTACTATTATCGGCAATGTATTTAGTCGTGCTTTTAAAGTGCATCCGTATCGCTGGCAGCCGATAGGCAGTTTAGAACATTTAAGCCGTGCTAAATTACAAGACTTTAAAGATTTTTACCATACTTTTTATGTGCCAAATAATTGTGTATTAAGTGTTGCTGGCGATATTGATATTGAAGCCACTAAAAAAGTAATAAACGATTATTTTGCTAGCATACCAAAAGGCAAAAACGAGATACCAAGACCTACCATAGTAGAGCCGCCATTAGGTGGTGAAGTAAGAGATGTAATTGAAGATAATATTCAATTGCCAGCAGTAATACAAGCGTACCGTGCCCCAAAACAAGGCAGCGATGAATACTATGCATTTAATGTGCTAAGCACTATTTTATCTGGTGGCAGCTCATCACGATTAAACAAAACCATTGTGGATGAAAAGCAGCTAGCGGTAGCTTCTGGCGCATTTAACTATGCCTTAGAAGATGCAGGTTTATTTATCACTTTTGGCATTGCCAATGCAGGTGTAAAGCCAGAAGTATTAGAAACAAATATCGACTCAATTATTACGGCTGTAAAAACAACATTAGTTGGCGAAAGAGAATTTCAAAAAGTAAAAAATCAAACCACTACCAACTTTGTTACACGCAATGCAACCATGGAAGGTATTGCAGAAACCTTGGCTAACTACGAAGTATATTTTGGTGATGCGAATTTGATTAACACAGAAATTACGAAGTTTGACAAAGTAACCCGTGAAGACTTATTAAACGTAGCTAAAAAATACTTAAACAAAGACAACCGTGTGGTATTGTATTATGTACCAAAAGGCATCAAGAAATAGTTTAAAATTTTGATTGAAAACATTCATAAATAACAATAATGAAAAAGATAATATTATACACATTATTCGCACTACCAATGGCTGTAATAGCTCAGGTAGATAGAAGCAAAGCGCCGAAACCAGGGCCTGCACCTGTTATTAAAATAGGCGAGCCAGCCACTTTTACTTTGCCAAATGGCTTAAAAGTATTTGTGGTACAAAATACAAAACTACCAAGAGTTTCAGCTACGTTAACCATTAACAGAGAAGCAATTGTACAAGGTAATAAAGCTGGTGTGGTATCAATGGCTGGCGAATTGCTACGTCGTGGCACAAGTAAGCTTAAAAAGGCTGATTTGGATGAAGCCATTGATTATTTAGGAGCAAGTATTGGCACGTCTTCTACTAGTGTTAATGGTAGTTCATTAAGTACCAATTTTCCTAAAGTGATAGAATTAATGAGTGACATTGCTTTGCGTCCATCTTTTCCTGCTGATGAGCTAGAAAAAATTCGTACGCAAACTTTATCTGGTTTGGCGCAAGGCAAGGAAGATCCTGCTACTATTGCACGAAACGTAACAGCTAAACTTGTGTATGGCAAAAACCATCCTTATGGCGAAATAGAGACAGAAGCGACCATTAAAGCTGTAACTGTTTCAGATGTAAAAAATTACTATAACACGTATTGGAAACCTAATATTGCCTACCTAATTTTTGTAGGAGATATTACTGTAGAAGATGCAAAAAAATTAGCAATCAACCATTTTGGTACTTGGGCTAAAGGTATCGTACCTACACCCATTTACAAAGCACCACTTGCACCAGCAAAAACT
>JAYWCY010000074.1:0-11611 GCA_043780175.1 Chitinophagales bacterium | reverse complement strand
AATAATTACGTTGATCATAAAAATGCGGTGGCAACTATAAGCAACACTAATAGCAATAATCAAATTAATCCGTTAAATATTACCCTACAAAACAGCATTTTATATGGTGAAAGTGGTTTTGTAAATGATGAAATAGTATTGGTAAAAAGCACTGCAGCTACTTTTAATGTTAACCTTGCCAATGTGTTGTATAAGGTAAAAACTGATATACCAGCAAGCAGTGCAACTATTACAAATAGCCTAAAAAACGAGCTGCCCAATTTTGACAGTATTAATACAGGCAAGCCTTATTATAATTTTCGGTTAAAAGCCATATCCCCTTGTATAAACAAAGGTGCTGCAACTGGTCTCTTATTCGATTTAGATGGTAATAATAGAATATTGGGTGGTTTGCCAGATTTAGGTTGCTACGAAAAGCAGTAGTTGATTAAAACACTAATAACCCATATATAACGGATTTTTATTTCCAATTTTTAGTAAAATATTTTTTATTTGAAAATATCCGTTTTAAATCCGCCAAACTCAGCGTCATCTGTGCAGCCATCCAATCCACCTTTCATCATTTTACGTTAATTGTTCAACTTTATTCACCGAAATTTGTTTAAAATAAAAAATCATTAACATGAAATATTTCTTAACACTTGCAACAGTACTTATGCTTAGCGCATTTACCTTACCAGCCAATAAGTCTATCCACAGTTTTAAAGTAAAAAGTATTGATGGTGGTATGATTGATTTTGCCAAATACAAAGGCAAAAAAATATTAGTAGTAAATGTAGCTTCGCAATGCGGCTTTACACGCCAATACGAAGGCCTACAAAAATTGTATGAAGCACACAAAGACAAGTTGGTAATTGTAGGTTTTCCTGCTAATAATTTTGGCAGCCAAGAGCCTGGTAGCGATGGTGAAATATTGCAATTCTGTAAAGCACGTTTTGGTGTAACATTTCCTATGGCTAGCAAAATCAGTGTAAAAGGTGATGATACTGCACCGATTTACAAATGGTTGACAAATAAAAGTGAAAACGGTGTATTAGATGCAACCATTGGTTGGAATTTTACTAAATTTTTACTAGACGAAAATGGCAAAATGATTGCTTCTTTCCCTAGTAAAGTAGAACCAGATAGCGAAGAAATTACAAAGTGGTTGAAATAGTTTGCCTACTAGACGGTAGTTTTAATAATATTGAAAGGACAACTCAACGGTTGTCCTTTTTTATTACCAGAATTCCTTAATGATAAATCACAAATCTTATATCAACTATTATCTTCGCTGCAATGCAGTTTAAAGATGTTATTGGTCAGCACGATGTAAAGCAACATTTGATAGAAATGGTGCAGCAAAACCGTTTAAGCCATGCCTTATTGTTTTTGGGTAAAGAAGGTAGTGGTGCTTTGCCGCTAGCGTTGGCATTTGCACAATTTGTGGTTTGCCAGCCCACAACCTCACCAGTTGTCGAAGATTTATTTGGCGGTTTTAGCGCTTTAGAAGCCAAGCCAAATTTTCTCTCGCCAGAAGCATTACCTACACAAGAAAGTTTTCAACGTGCGGAGCAATTGATGCATCCAGATATACATTTTGCATATCCCGTTATTTCTAAAAAAGCAGGCGATAAACCAAAAAGTACTGATTTTATTGCCGAATGGCGAGAATTTATAAAACAATCGCCTTATAGCAATGTGTATGATTGGTTACAATTTATTGGTGCCGACAACAAGCAGGGTAATATTACGGCTGAGGAATGTAATGATATTATGCGTCAGTTGAGCTTGAAAAGCTTTGAAAGCGAATACAAAGTTTTGGTGCTTTGGATGCCTGAATATTTGGGTAAAGAAGGCAATAAGCTATTAAAGCTAATTGAAGAGCCACCGCCAAACACACTCTTCATTTTGGTGGCAGAAAATGAGGAACAAATCATACAAACCATCCTTAGCCGTTGCCAATTGGTAAAAGTGCCTAAGCTAGATGATAAAGTGGTGGAAGCCGCGTTGATAGAACGTGCCAATACCAGTGCAACAGTAGCTGCACAAACAGCTGCTATTTGCGAAGGCAACTATCGTGAAGCGCTGCAACTATTGCAACACAACGAAGAAGATTGGCTGAGCTTATTAAAAGAGTGGTTAAATAGCACCTTGCGTGGCGGCCCTATTGCACAAGTAAAATTTACAGAAGATATTAGTAAACTTGGGCGTGAAAAACAAAAGCAATTCCTACGCTTTTTTAGCCATTTAATAGAGCAAAGTGTCCGCATTAAAGTACTTGGTGTTGATAGCTTTGCCATTGCAGAATTACAAAAAGAATTTGCTTTGCGCCTAAATAAAATTGCCTCTGTGAGTCAGCAGCAAGCCATAGTAGAAGAGCTGGATAAGGCAGCTTATTATATAGAGCGTAATGCCAATGGTAAAATGTTATTTCAAGCACTTACTATTAAATTATTTCATATTTTAAAGAATGGTGTGGTGGTAGACGTGTAAAAAGTGTCGTTTCAAAAGATAAAAAGTTTCACACAAAGAAACAAAGTAGACAAAGTACAAGAAAAATTTTGTTTTGATTACAACACCCTTGTTACTTCGTATTCTCTGCGTTCTTTGTGTGAAACTTATTTTAAATAGTGTTTTTATAACCTACTGATACAACCCATTAAACAACAACTTAAACGTACCGTAAGGCTGTGCTCTAAACGTAATTTCAGGGCCAAATGCATACAAATTACCTTTCCCCACTTTTGCCGTAAAAGCTGCTACACCGCCATTTAAATACGATTGCCCCCAAGCCCAACCACTACGCAAACTTTGTGCGCTAGCAAACCAAGCCAATGGCTTAATTGTACCTTTTGCTTGACCTTCTGGCAAAATATTAAACACAGGGCTCGCATCAAAGTAAACATCAGCTTGCGCAGGCATACCGTACGCTACTTGCTCGGTAGTATCAACACTTACTTTTAAAATGCTACCAGGTATATAAAACTTCTCGCTGGGCAAAGGTTTCTCTACACCATTCACCATTTCTATCAAGGCATTTCTTACAGGTAAGTTTAAATGATAGGCCAGATTAGTACTACTACCAATGGTAATAATATTACCACCATCTATTAAAAATTGTTTTAGCTGGGGGATAGATTTTGCAGCCGTAATTCTGCCTAAGCGATTGCGATATTCTTCAGGTATTGAATCTGCTTTTGGCTCACCAAAAAAGCCGCTTCTACTTGTTGTTGCAGTAAGCGAAGGAATAGCACCGCCAACAAATACAATCACATCGTATTTCGCTTTTAAATTACCTGTGTCAATATCTTTTACATAAATAATATCTGCATCAAAATGGTATTGTTGCATTATTAAACGTATCCAGCCAGATGGCATAGAACCACCATAAGTATCCCATAAAGCAATACGTGCTGGTTTTATTTTGGTAAGATTGGTAGGCCGTTTGGTTAATGTAACCGCATCTACACCTAGGTTTACAATTGCTTCTTCTATCGCAGCTTTGTTTTTAGTAGAAGCAGGAATAAAAAATGACCCTTTATTAAAATTATTATACACCGAATCATTGGTTCTAAATACGTCTATACCAGCTTTTAATAAATCGTTAGTTACTGTAAATGCACTATTGGCACGTGCATTTAATAAGTAGCCAGCAGTTTTTGTAGAACCTGCTATGCTACCTTTTACAGTTTGTAATTCACCATACCCTATCTTTTCAAAAGGGCCATCAAAAGCCTCTATCTGTCTATCAAACTGAACACCCATTTGATACGCAAGCGTCCAACCTGCTGCATCGTAAGGGGCTACTGGTGGTCCGCCTGGATATAGAAAATCATTCGGATGGTCTTGCGGTTCAAACATATCTAATATATGTGGCCGAAATGCTTGATTGGTTTTTACAATAAACGAGCCTTTAGGATAAGTTTTACCCGCTACTTTAAAATCAACAGTTGCTTTTTGCACTTGCATACCACTCGTAATTAATGTGTTAACAAAACGAATAGCGGTAGCAACGTCCGATTGATTGACAGGTATGATATAACCGCGTGCATCACGGTAGGCGGGCTTTTTTAATACAGAATCGTACAATTTTAAAGCAATATTGGTTCTAGCTCTACCTTCACCTCCTGCAGCTTCTTCTATTTTAGGAGTTGCTGGCTGTGCAGCTAGCGCTAGCTTAGTAATTTCGGCTGAAAATTTTGGTGATAAGCCCCAATTGTCCCGCTCACCTTTTTGGATGGATGTTTTGCCCATCTTATAAATATTATATAACAATTCATCTCTGTGCCTTACTGCATAATCAATTACCCCATAATTAAGCGATACAGAATAATCAATGGATTGTCTAAAGTGCCATTGTTGAGGTAATACCGGGTAAGGATTGGCACTACTTGGTATTAATCTTTCTGGCACTACAGGAATATCCATTGGTGTAGGACTACCAATAATTTCGGTTAATAAACCTACCATATTGTGGAAATAAGTTGACGTACGTAAACCCCCATTGTACCAAGTAGAATACACGGAGCCACCTAATTTGGTGTAGCCTGGCTTACCTTCTGCATTTAAGCGATTTATCATAGAAGCACCCACGGCATCTAATTCTGTCATTACCAAAGGATCAAACACATAGTTAAACGGATCACGAAAAGGTGGCCCAGCAACTACTGCACCTGCTGGCCCAGTTTGGTGATGGTTATACATAATTTGAGGCAGCCACTCTACAAATAACTGTCTACCTATATTTTGTGTTTCTTTTAAATTAAACATATAGAAATCACGGTTATTGTCATGACCAGCATATTTCTCATATAAACGTGGTAAAAAGTTAGTTGTACGTTTTTCTGGTTTTGCCTCACGCATATACCAATTGCTTACTAGCTCCTGACCATCAGGATTAGCGTGTGTCATTAATATAATGGCATTGTTTAATAGATTAACCGTTTCAGCATCGGTCCGGCTGCTCAATTGCCACGCTGTTTCAATTAATTGATGCGCACCTACTACCTCGGTAGCGTGTAGGCCACCATCTATCCATACTATTGCTTTGCCTTCGTTGGCTAAAGCATGGGCTTGCTCATCTGTAATACCTTCTGCATGGGCAAGTTTCTGCGAAATAGCTTTGTATTTATCTAGGTTTTTCAGGTTTTCTGGCGAAGAAATGATGAGCATATATTGTGTTCTACCTTCTTCGGTTTTACCAATATCTACCAGTTTGACACGGTTACTTGTGGCAGCTAATTTTTTAAAGTAAGCCTCCGTTTGAGTATAAGTGGCCAATTGATAATCATCCCCAATAGCAAACCCAAAATGTTC
The DNA here is from genome assembly GCA_043780175.1 of Chitinophagales bacterium. Classification (GTDB taxonomy): domain Bacteria; phylum Bacteroidota; class Bacteroidia; order Chitinophagales; family Chitinophagaceae; genus Parasediminibacterium. The sequence goes on along the minus strand of JAYWCY010000074.1, from coordinate 6,313 downwards.
TTTAGGCGAAGGAATGGTTTGGGCAGAAATACTTGTTGCGTTTAGGAATAATAGTAAAGCCCAACCAAAAAATTGTCGTGTACTCATAGCAAATAGTTTGTGCTACAAGTTTAAATCATTTGCAAAAGCAATAGCGATAACTTATGTGGGCGGTAAGGTTTCTCAAATAGGAACAAAGTAGACGAAGGGTACAAAGAGGTTTTGTGAAGCAATATAACGCCCACTTTAGTACACCATATAAATAAACCATTACAAATATTTAAACAATTTAACTTGTTTTTTCGATGATGCATTATGAGACACGAACTTATTTTGTAGGAATCTTGATTAGTGATGGGCTGTTAAAAGCGAATCCAAATAGTAGCAACCAATTTGTAAACAAAACGATATATAATAACGGCAAATAATTGTCTATCGTTATTATTTTTCTAAATCATTTACTCGCCTAGGGTAGTTTGTATATTTTTTCGAGTAAGTGTCACCTTAAATTTAGACTGCCTTTTACTTAATTATGGATATAAAGACAATCTAAAACATCCCATTTCAAATTATCCACCTCATAAAATAATTAATTGCTTATTTTTGGGTTTAGAGGAAAATGTGATGTTGTTGCATAGGCTTAGCGATAGTTTAATGTAGAGATAGTTATACAAGTGTACCGAATAGTTGATGATATAAAAGGTTAAGTGGCTTTTGGCAAAAGCATTTCGCAATTAGTAAATGGATGAATTGCGTTAAATAATTCGGGATAATGGTTCTCTTATTAGTCTATTCTACTGTTTATTAGCACAATATTTACATGGGTTTTACGTATCTAGTATTACCTAGCCTCAACAAAAACAAAGCGTACAAGTGTGCGACGCAACGATGCTACATAGTAGTACTAGCGCTGGTTTCATAAGTATTACCGCTTTGGTTAATTTTAGTTTAACACAGAAAATATAATATACAATGGCTTGTGGATCTTGTGGTACCAAACCGGGTGGCTGTAAAAGCAATGGTGGTTGCAGTACTGGCAGTTGTAACCGTATGAATGTACATGACTGGCTAAGTAACCTGCCTATTACTGATGTTGAAAGCAGTTGCAAAGTGCTTGAGGTGAGCTTTAAACAAGGTAGCCGTAAAGAGTTTTTTAGAAATACTTCATCGCACTATTTTGAAAAAGGCGACTACGTAACCATTGAAGGTGTGGGTGGTTTTGATGTTGGTGAGGTGAGCTTAAGTGGCGAACTTGTGCGCTTACAAATGAAAAAACGTGGTGTAGATGAGTTTAGTAACGAAATGAAAAGAGTGCTAAGACCAAGCAATGATAGAGATATTGAAAGCTTTAAAATTAGCAAAAGTCGTGAAGCAAAAATTCAAGCTCGAAGCCGTGAAATTGCGATAGAATTGAAGTTACAAATGAAACTGAGCGAAATTGACATTCAGGCAGATGGCAAAAAAGCAACGTTTTTTTATACGGCCGACGATAGAGTTGACTTTAGAGAGATGATTAAAATGTTTGCCGCAGAGTTTAAGTTGAAGGTAGAAATGCGACAAATTGGTATTAGACAAGAAGCGGCGAAAGTGGGCGGTATTGGCAGTTGTGGCAGAGAATTGTGCTGTAGTACTTGGCTAACTGAGTTTAAAAGTGTGAATACAACTGCTGCTAGATACCAAAACTTATCGATCAACCAAACCAAATTAAGTGGACAATGTGGTCGCTTAAAGTGTTGCTTGAATTACGAATTAGATACATATTTGGATGCCCTACAGCAATTTCCTGATAATGCTGACACGATAGAAACCGCTAAGGGCAATGCCTTTTTGATTAAGAAAGATATTTTTAAAAACCTGATGTGGTATATTATTCAAGGCGGTAGCAAGCATTATCCGCTTACCATTCAGCGAGTAAAAGAAATAAAACGCCTCAATGCGCAAGGTATTAGACCAGAAGATTTAGAACCAGTAGACGTAACCACTGGTAAGCCGAAGGAAGTAGAACCAACATTTGTGGATGTTGTAGGGCAAATAAGCCTACAAAGCTTAGAAAAAAACGACAGACGTAGAAGAGACGAAGACAGGAACGCAAGAAATAATGATAAACGTGGTAACGACCAGCGTGGTGGTGATACTAGACCAAGTTTAGGTGCACCAAAAGAGCAAAGATTTAATCAATCACAGAGACCACCACAAAACCGTGACCGTGGGTCGCAACAATTTAGGGAGAATACGAATGATGGTGCGCCAAGACCACCACAGGCTCCAAGAGAACAAAAACCTCATCCTAATCAACAACAACGACCACCACAAAACCGTGATCGTGGGCCACAACAACCAAGAGAAGGTGGTAATAATCAAAGGCCGCAAGGACCAAGACCGAACCAACGACCGCCACAAAACCGCGACCGTGGGCCACAACAACCAAGAGAAGATGGTGGTGAAGAGAAAAAGGATTAATTATATCTCAAAATAAGAGATGTTTACAAAGTAATATTGTAAACACCTTTTATTTTTATTAGGTTTAAAGTCACTACATATCAGTAGTAATCTTCTTGTAACTAGTAACAATCCCCTTGATTAATGACGAACTAAATCCTTGGTGTTCCATCTCGTTTAATCCAGCAATGGTGCAGCCTTTAGGCGTAGTTACTTTATCTATTTCTTGCTCTGGATGCGTATTTTTTTGTAATAACAATTCAGCTGCACCTTTTACAGTTTGCGCAGCAATTAAAGACGCTACTGCAGCACTAAAGCCAATTTCTATACCACCTTGTATATTAGCACGAATATAACGCATGGCAAAAGCCGTACCACAAGCACCAAGTACTGTAGCTGCATCCATTAGTTTTTCTTCTATAAAAACAGTCTTGCCCAATTGGCTGAATAAGTCTTTTACAAATTGACGGTGCTCGTTGGTGGTATTGCTATCACTAATACAAGTCATACTTTGTTGAATGGCAATAGCGGTATTAGGCATCGCTCTGAAAATAGCAAAATCATTACCCAATATTTCCTGCATATCTTTTACCCAAATACCACTTACAACACTAATTAATATATGTCGTTTATTATCTAACTTGGGTTTTAGTTGCTCTAACACCTCTTTTATTTGGAATGGCTTGATGGCCAAAATAATATAATCTGCAAAGTCAACCGCTTTTAAATTATCATTACTTACCAACGCGCCTTTTTCTTCTAAAGCCACCAAGGTGCTAATATTTCTTTTGGTAATGATGATATGCTGTGGTACAATAAACCCACTGTTAATAAGGCCTTCAGCAATTGACGCTCCTAAATTTCCGCCGCCAATAATGGCAATTTTTTTATTCATGATACTGATTTTTATAAAATCCGTTAAACTCTATTCTAATAAATTTTATTGGCAGAGAGATAATTGCGTACATAATCATTTACACCAGCTTCCAAAGTGTAAAATAACTCTGTATAACCAGCATCGTGTAGTTTTTGCATATTGGCTTCCGTGAAATATTGGTATTTATCTCTGATGTCTATTGGCATATCTACAAATTCAATATTCGGCTCTAAATCAAGCCCTTTAAATGTAGATAATGCTAAAGCATAGAAACTACGAGCCGTGCCTGTGCCAAGGTTGTAAAGACCTGAGGAAAGTGGTGCTTGTCGGTCGACAGTTGACGGTTGACCGTCGACTGCTTCCATCATCCACAACATCACTTTCACTAAATCTTTTACATAAACAAAGTCACGCAATTGCTCACCATCTTTATAATTAGGATTGTGACTTTTGAATAATTTCACCAAGCCATTGGCTTTAATTTGGTTGAAAGAATGCCAAATAACGCTTGCCATTCTGCCTTTGTGATATTCGTTTGGTCCATAAATATTGAAGAATTTTAAGCCAGCCCAAAAAGGTGGAATTTTAGTTTGTTGAATTGCCCATTTATCAAACTCATTTTTACTAATCCCATATGGATTTAGCGGTTGCAATTTAAATGGCAATTCGTGATTATCATCGTAGCCAAACTCACCACCACCGTAAGTTGCTGCAGATGATGCATAAATAAGTGGTATGTTATTTTCTGTACAATAATGCCAGATATTTTGAGAATAGTCTACGTTTAATTCCTGATGAACAGCATAGTTAAATTCTGTAGTATCTGTTCTTGCACCAAGGTGAATAATACAATTAATTTTAGGTTGATGAACCGCTAACCACTCAAAAAAACTTTGCCTTTCAATAGCTTCTGCAAACTGTTTATTTTCCCAATTTTTACGTTTTGCTTCTACCCCAAAATCATCTACAATAATGAGATTATGATAACCATGCTCATTTAAATATTGTACCATACAAGAGCCAATAAAACCCGCAGCACCAGTAACAACAATGTAACTAGTTGTACTTGGATTCGATTCGGATTCATCCAACTCGTTTAGTATATTTGGATCTAATAACATGGCAATTTTTCCTTTTAGTTTCTAAACGAAATCCTTATAACATTTTCTCAATAGCAGTATCATATTTCTCTTTCCACTCGCTAATGCCTCCCCAGTTGTTACTATTTACTTCAATAGTACCATCTGTTACAACACCTAATTCTGTGACTGTAATATTATTGAATGCCGCTTGTTCTTTAATCATCGCTACTTGTACAGGATTGGCACTTACTACAATTCTACCTTGTGCCTCACCTAGCCAGTAAGCATCTGTTCTAATATCATTTTCAGTAGCAGATACATCAAAACCTAAGCCTTTATGAAAACCACTTTCTAGCAATGTTACTATTAAACCACCTTCACTAATATCGTGTGCAGATTGGATGAGTTTTTCAGTAATTAAATATTTGATAAAACCTTGTGTATTAAACTCTTCATCTATATTAAAATAGGGTGCTGGTGAATATTCTACAGCTTTTAATTTGTGTAAATATTCGCTACACCCAATATCATTTTTTTGACTACCTACCAATAAAATCACATCATTTTCTTTCTTGAAATACATGGTCATTTTTGTAGCAATATCTTCTAGCACACCCACCATACCAATAGTTGGTGTTGGGTAAATTGGCCCATCAGGATTTTGATTGTAAAAGCTAACATTACCACCTGTAACAGGTGTATTGAATTTGCGACAAGCGATGCCCATACCAGTTACCGCTTTTACAAACTGATAATATAATTCAGGATCGTAAGGATTACCAAAGTTTAAGCAATTGGTTACACCCAAAGGCTCGCCACCACTACAAACAATATTTCTTGCAGCTTCTGCAACAGCAATCATCGCACCAACTTCAGGATTTGCAAATACATATTTGCTATTACAATCAACTGTTATAGCCAATGCTTTGCCTGTACCTTTTGCCAATACAATTGATGCATCACTTGGATCATTTGTACTCATATTAGCGGCACCAACCATACTATCATATTGTGTGTACACCCAACGTTTGCTAGCAATATTTGGTATTTGAATAAGTGCTTCAACCGTTGTCTTCAACTCAGCATCGTCTTTTATATCAGCAATACCATCAAGCTTAAAGGCTGCAATTTTTGCAAAATATTTAGGCTCGGTAAATTCTCTTGTGTATTGCGGAGCACCACCCCCAAGTACCAATTCTTCTGCAGGCAATACAGCTTCTAATTCGCCATGCATATAAAATTTTAACAACCCATCATCTGTTACTTCGCCAATATTACTTGCTGATAAATCCCATTTATCAAAAATATCTAATACCTCTTTTTCTCTCCCTTTTTCAACCACAATCAGCATTCGTTCTTGGCTCTCACTTAATAGTAATTCCCAAGCTTTCATATCTTTTTGGCGGGTTGGCACTTTGTCTAGATCTATCCGCATACCTACACCACCTTTGGCACTCATTTCTGCGGTACTGCAAATAATACCTGCTGCACCCATATCCTGCATACCAACAATAGCGTCCGTTTCAATTAATTCTAAACAAGCTTCTAATAATTTTTTCTCTTGAAAAGGATCACCAACTTGCACAGCCGGCAATTCTTGTACAGAATCGGCACTAATATCGGCACTAGCAAAACTTGCACCACCAATACCATCTTTACCAGTGGCACTACCTACAAAAAATACAGGATTACCAGTACCAGCAGCAGTTGCACTGATCATTTTATCGGCTCGCATAATGCCCACACTCATCGCATTTACCAAAGGATTGGTATGGTAGCAATCTTCAAAATATACCTCGCCACCAACGGTAGGCACACCAAAGCAGTTGCCGTAATGGCCAATACCATGCACCACACCACGTAATAAATGTTGTGTTTTTTTATCTTTTAAATTACCAAAGCGAAGGCTATTTAATGACGCAATTGGTCTTGCACC
>JAYWCY010000073.1:0-7027 GCA_043780175.1 Chitinophagales bacterium | reverse complement strand
TTTGGAATTACTGATAATAAAGTAACCTCAAGTCATACATTATAAATCATAAATCATCAATTAATTATGGCAACCCCTAAAGGCTTTGCGAGAGCAATTATTGTTATTACTACAATCACGGCCGCCATCATGGAATTAGTAGATACTTCCATTGTAAATGTGGCTTTAAATGATATGAGTGGTAGTTTGGGTGTAAGCATCGAGGATATTAGTTGGGTAATTACATCTTATGCCATCGCCAACGTTATTATTATTCCACTTACTAGTTTTTTAGCTGATTATTTTGGGCGAAAAAATTATTATATCGTTTCAATGATCATATTTACTGTGGCCTCATATATGTGTGGGCAATCGCATTCGTTAATCGAAATTATCGGTTGGCGGTTTGTACAAGGTATCGGTGGTGGCGCATTATTATCAACCTCTCAAGCTATTCTGTTTGATGCGTTTGAACCTAAAGACAGGCCAATGGCTGCAGGCTTATTTGGTATGGGTATCGTTCTTGGCCCTACACTTGGTCCTACACTTGGTGGTTATATTATAGATCATGCGTCTTGGCCATTAATTTTCATGATTAATATTCCAATTGGTATCATCGCTACTATCATGTCGTTTTTGTTTATTGATAAAAAAGAAGGCGAGGGGCAGAAGAAGGAAAGTATCAAGATTGATTATACAGGTATTCTGTTACTTATGGCAGGTATTGGCTGTTTGCAATATGTACTTGAGCGAGGCGAAAGTGAAGATTGGTTTAGTAGTGAGGTTATCAGAGTTTGTTCTGTAATTGCTGCTATCGGTCTGATCACATTTATCATTTATGAGTTGCGTATTAAGCAGCCAGCGGTAAATCTGCGAGTCATGGGTAATCGAAATTTGGCTTTCACAACCATATTCACATTTGTGGCAGGTTTTGGCTTGTACACGTCCGTATTTATTTATCCGGTATTAGCGCAGCGAGTATTAGGTTTTACAGCTTACGAAACAGGTTCGTCCTTGTTGTTACCTACTTTGGCAGCCGTTATTTTAATGCCAGTAATTGGTAGATTAATGAGCAAAGGTGTTTCGCCAATACCGTTTTTAATACTTGGGTATATCTTGTTTTCAGTGTACAGTTTTATGAGTGCAAGTGTGAGCCCAGATGTTGGTAAAAACGATTTCTTTTTGCCATTATTAATACGTGCTATGGGTATTGCTTTTTGCCAGTTACCGCTTATTAATCAAGCTGTTGTTGGGTTGCAGCCTAAGGATTACGCCACGGGCATTAGTTTAAACAATATGATTCGTCAGTTGGGCGGTGCGTTTGGTATTGCGATGGCTAATAATTATGTGGCCAATCGTTATGCCAATCATAGAAGCGATTTGGTGAGCGCAATGCCTACGGGGTCGCCAGCTTTAACCGAGCGTTTAAATACCATCGCACAAGGTATTATTGCTAAAACTGGTGATGCTGCCACTGCTGCTGGCAAGGCACTTGGTATTTTAAATGGCACGGTTGAGCGCCAAGCTTATTATTTGGCGTATCTAGACACATTTCGTTTAATCGGTATTTTCTTCTTAGTTGTATTGCCATTGGTCATGTTTTTAAAAGTAAAAAAGAAAACAAAAGAAGAAGCTGCCGCAGCTATGAAAGCAGCCTCAGAAGCACATTAATATGGTGTTGCCAGCATTAGTAGTACAATGGTACTTCGTTGCGTCGCACTCTTGTACGTTTAGAAACATTGTTCAACTTTTATCTAAGCGTGACTTTTTAACCTAGAACTCAAAACAATAGAACATAGAATACAACAAAAAAATCATACACAATGAAAAGAATTTTTATCATCACACTCTTTGCAACCCTTGCTGCTACTAGTTTACAGGCGCAAGTGCAAGTAAATAACGAGCTAAAGAGTTTGATTAATAAATCCTTTACTTTTTATCCAAAAGTGAAAGAAGTAGAAAATACTGTTGCTACAGCAAAGCAAAAATTAGATCTGGTAAGCATCAATACACCTACCGTTGATGGTAACTTATCGTACCGCTTTGTAGAGCCAAAAATTCAAATACCTATTAATGGCGAAAATTTTCAGTTTGCACCAGTACATAATGTTGATGCAAATGTTGGTGCGAATTACAGCTTGTACGATTTTGGTCGCCTAAAAGCCAATATTGAAAAAGCAAAAGCAGATATTCTATTGGCCGAGCACAATGTTGATGCGGTAAAATACCAATTGGCTACGCAAGTAGCTACAATATATTACAATATTATTTATCTACAACATGCCATAGCTATTCAAGATAGTGTGTTACATTTTTTAGCAGAAAATAAAACGGTTATCGATAATAAATATCAAAATGGTGACGCTTTAAAATTCGATCAGCTAAACATTAAAGCACAAATAGACGCTGAAGAAAACCGTAAAGTGGATTTACAAAACAGTTTACAAAAACAACAAAATTTATTAGCTTATACAACAGGTTCTAAACAATCTAGTGGTAATGTTTTTGATTTTGAAGTGGCTTTAAAAGATGTAGATGTTGCATTAACAGAAACACAAGCAAATAATGTGGACTATGTATTGGCTAAAGATAAAATTAAGCAAGCGTTAAGCGATGTTGCCATTAGTAAGCTAGGCGATAAGCCAACACTTAATATTGGTGCTGGTGCTGGATTTAAAAATGGTTATGTACCTAATGTTGGGCAAATACGATTTAATTATAATGCAGGTGTTGCCTTACGTATTCCTATTTATGAGGGTGGCAAAACCAAAAAGCAAATAAAGCTTTCAGAAACTTTAGTGAAACAAAACGAATTAAGTATTGAAACACTTAACAATAACTATAAAAAAGATATTGAACAAGCTTTGGCTGATGTGCAATCAAACCTTGAACGTATTACAAATACACAAGGGCAAATTGAACAAGCAAAATATGCGCAAACCATTGCTGCTACACGTTTCAAAAATGGTGTTGGTACAAATTTAGAGTTAACAAATGCTAGCACCAATGTGCAACGTGCGGAGCTAACCAAGTTGCAATACCAATATCAGTTGTGTTTGGCAAAAGTTGAATTAACAAAATTGATAGGTTATAAATATTGGTAATATTAAAATAAGGCAAATAGTTAGTTGTGTTTGATTGGTGATAGGGTTGCAGCAATGCACCCCTTTTTTTGTATAGTGATATTTTAATAATTATGGTTTTTAAATAGTGTTTACCTATTTTCGAGCCATTCATTTATCCTATTTGAAATACTCAAAACCATTGTTTGTTATTGAAATTTTAGAAAAAAAATTGTGATTATCGTTTTAATGTGTTTGTTTTACACATTATTCATTTTGTATGAATAATTTTTGCTCTGCAAGAGCAATTCTAACGATTGTCTGAAAAAAGAAAATATTGAACAATGGCTTTCAAATTAACCTTAAAACTGCAGTATTCTACACAATTTGGTCAAACCCTGTATATAACTGGTAATCATAATTTATTGGGCAATCTTCTTCCCGAAATGGCAGTTCCCATGCAGTATTTGGATGGTAATTTTTGGTCTGTAAGTTTTACGGCGCAACAATTAGCCAATATAGATGAGTTGATCATTTACAACTATATTCTTAAAAATAATGATGGTAGTACTATTACAGATTGGGGTAACGATAAAACCTTTAACCCTGCTATATTTACAACAGATGAAGTTGTCATAATTGATACTTGGAATCACGCAGGTTATTTTGAAAATGCGTTTTACACAGTTCCATTTCAAGAGGTTTTGTTAAAAGCAAATCACACAGAAATAGCTATAAAAGCCTCTAAAAAAACAACGCATATTTTTAAGGTAAAAGCGCCTTTACTAGCCAAGGGGCAAACGCTTTGTATTATTGGTAACGATAAAGTTTTAGGTAAATGGGATACAGCGAAAGCCATCCCAATGCGCAGGGCAGAAGGAGATGTTTATTATCAGGTTGCTATCGATTTGTCAACGGCTACTTTTCCATTAAGTTATAAATATGGGGTATATAATACCGAACAAAAACAATTTGCTTCTTACGAAAAAGGTAGCAATAGATTGCTGTTTAATGACACATCTAAAAACAAACAAACCTTTGTAAACGATGGGTTTGCTGTACTTACCAATAACCAATGGAAAGGTGCAGGTGTAGCTATTCCTGTATTTAGTTTAAAGTCAAACAAAAGCTTTGGAGTGGGTGAATTTACCGATATGCATTTGTTGGTAGATTGGGCTAAAAAAGTGGGCTTAAAGCTGATTCAGATTTTACCAATTAACGATACCACCGCCACTTACAAGTGGATGGATTCTTATCCATATGCAGCTATTTCTGCATTTGCATTGCATCCAATTTATGTGAATGTATCGCAAATGGCGGATCCCGTTAACCAACACATTCTTACTGCTTACGAAAAACAACGTCAGCAAATTAATTACTTGGCAGATGTTGATTACGAAGCAGTAATGGCAGCAAAAACAGCCATCATTAAGCAATTATATCCATTACAAAAAGCCACTACTTTTAAAAGTAATGCTTACTTGCAATTTTTTCAGCAAAATAAACATTGGCTGGTACCTTATGCTAGTTTTTGTTACTATCGCAACCAATACAGCTCGCCTATTTTTAACCAATGGCCTGCTAATAATCAATTTGTACAGTCAGATATTGATGCATTGGTGGCAGAAGATGCTGCAACTTTTGATGCTGTAGCTATCAACTATTTCGTTCAATTTCATTTGCACCAACAATTAAAGGCCGTTACTGAATATGCTCACCAAAATGGGGTTGTAGTGAAGGGTGATATTGCCATTGGTATTTACCGTGATAGTGTAGATGCTTGGCAGCAACCAGAATTGTTTCATATGGAATTACAAGCTGGTGCACCCCCAGATGATTTTGCCATAAAAGGTCAAAACTGGGGCTTTCCTACCTACAATTGGCAGCGAATGAAACAAGATGGTTTTGCCTGGTGGAAGCAACGCTTTGAGCAAATGAGCCATTATTTTGATGCGTTTCGTATTGATCATATTCTTGGTTTTTTTCGTATTTGGAGTATTCCTTTACAAGCAGTTGAAGGCATCATGGGCTATTTTGTACCTGCTTTTCCTGTGTTTAAAAATGAATTTAACGAGAAAGGTATCTGGTTCAATCGTGAACGCTATACCAAACCTTTAATTAACGAGGGGTCATTGTGGGATATTTGTGGCCACAACAACGATTATATCAAAAACAACTTTTTAAACCATGATGGTTTTGATAGCTATACGTTAAAAACTGAGTTTAATACCCAACGCAAAGTAGAACAGTATTTTGCTATGCAAGAAGCATCGCATTATAACCAAGTTATTAAGCAACATCTCTACGATTTAATTAGCAACGTCATTTTATTTGAGGTAGCAGGTACCAATGGTACACAGTTTCATTTCCGCTTTTCAATGGCACAAACGACATCGTTTAAGCAATTGGCCAGTGATACGCAAGAAAAACTCAATGCCTTGTACGTTAACTATTTTTTCCGCCGTCAAGATGCATATTGGAAAGAAGAAGCTTTGCAAAAATTACCAGCCTTAAAACGGACCACTAATATGTTGATTTGCGGCGAAGATTTAGGGTTGGTCCCAGATTGTGTATCGGATGTTATGAAACAATTGGGCTTGCTAAGTTTAGAAATTCAGCGCATGCCTAAAGACCCTACTACCGAATTTTTTCACCCTAACGATGCACCCTACCTAAGTGTGGTTACGCCATCTACACACGACATGAGTACCATACGTGGTTGGTGGGAAGAAGACAAGTCACGCATTCAAAAATTTTTTAATAATCAGCTAGGGCAGTGGGGCATTGCACCCACATTTTGTAGTGGTTGGCTCAACAAAGCCATCCTCAACCAGCACTTGTATTCACCTGCTATGTGGAGTATTTTTCAATTGCAAGATTTGCTAGGCATCAACGAAGGCATTCGCAGACAAAACCCCAACGACGAACGAATCAATGTGCCAGCCATCTCACCGTTTTACTGGCGTTACAGAATGCATTTGTCGCTAGAAGATTTATTGCACAACCACGATTTTAACGAAGAACTTACCAATAGTATTCAGCAAAGCGGTAGGGGATAAGTAATTTATATTTCACACAAGGCATCAATGAATTCTAACTAAGTACACAAAAAGAGTTGCTTGGTGATACTACAGAACAAGTATCTAGCAGAATGCGTACATATCATCCATATAATTATTATATTAGTTTTGTAAAACAATATAAAACATTTTTATTTAATGTATAGGTAAATAAAGTAGCACCAACGGAAACTTAAGACAGAAATATCAAGAACTAATTATTACAATCCTATCCATCAATACAATTAACCGCTCACAATTCATGTAATTCGCTCAAATTCGTGTAATAAAAAAATAATGAAACTTTATTATAGCAAGCACGAACTACCTTTTCAATATCCCTTTACCATTTCTAATGGTCGTACCAAAACGCACCAACCAACTTTGGTGGTGGCTTTGCAAATAGGCAATTTTATTGGCTTTGGCGAAGCACCAGCCATTACTTACTACAACGTTACAGTAGATGAAATGATAGCTGATATTGAAGCCAAAAAGCCTTTTATAGAAAAATTTGCATTGACAGAACCGCAACGTTACTGGCATTATTTGCACCATTTATTTCCTAAAAATCCGTTTTTAGTATGTGCTTTAGATATGGCTTGTTGGGATTTGTTTGGCAAAATGAAAGGCAAATTGCTATACGAATTGTGGGATACAACATGGGAAAACACACCACTAACCGATTATACCATAGGCATAGATACCATTGAAAAAATGGTAGAAAAAATGCAAGCCAAGCCTTGGCCTATTTACAAAATAAAACTAGGTACCGATGAAGATATTGCCATTATGCAAGCCCTTCGAAAGCACACAGATGCAAGGTTTAGAATAGATGCCAATGCAGGCTGGTCGCTTGAAGAAGCCCTACAAAAAATTCCTTTATTAAAAGATTTGGGTGTAGAATATATAGAACAGCCATTGGCAAAA
>JAYWCY010000072.1:0-3298 GCA_043780175.1 Chitinophagales bacterium | reverse complement strand
CCAAAATTTCTAGTATAATAGATACCAATACCAGCCAGCAAGCTGAGAATTTTAAGAAAATTCTATTAACGCTCACCGATGACCCAAGAGTTATTTTGATAAAACTAGCTGACCGCCTGCACAACATGCGTACCCTAGATAGTATGAAGAAAGAAAAGCAGCTAAAAATTTCTTCTGAAACCGTTTGGGTATATGCACCATTGGCACATAGAACGGGTTTATACAGTATAAAAACTGAGTTAGAAGACTTATCGATGAAGTATTTGGAAACAGATGCTTATAAAGATATTGCCAAAAAATTATTTGATACCAAACGCGAGAGAACCAGATATATTAATGAATTTATACGTCCATTAAAAGAAAAATTAGCTGCTACAGGCTTTAATTTTGAAATTTATGGCAGACCAAAAAGCATTCACTCAATTTGGAATAAAATAAAGAAAAAAGGCGTGTCATTTGAAGAAGTATATGACCTTTTTGCAATACGCGTAATTCTAGATGCACCAGCAGAAAAAGAAAAAGAACAATGCTGGAAAGTGTACTCGATGATTACTGATGAATACACCCCTAGCCCAGAACGATTACGTGACTGGCTTAGTAATCCAAAAAGTAATGGTTACGAAGCTTTACATACAACGGTTATGGGCCCGCAGGGCAAATGGGTAGAAGTACAAATACGTACCAAGCGCATGAATGAAATTGCCGAAAAAGGCTTGGCTGCACACTATAAATACAAAGAAGGTAGCAGCGATGAAGATCGCTTTGATAAATGGTTTGGGCAAATAAGAGAAGTATTAGCACAAGAAGATACCGATAGCGTTAACTTTTTACAAGACTTTAAAACTTCGTTTCTAGCCGAAGAAATTTACGTGTACACACCTAAAGGGGAGGTGAAAATGTTGCCAAAAGGTAGCACTGCGCTAGACTTTGCTTTTGCCGTTCACTCTGCTGTAGGCGCAAAATGTATTGGCGCCAAAGTGCATCATAAGTTGGTACCTATTAGTCACAAGTTGCGTAGTGGCGATCAGATTGAAATTATTACCAGCAACAAACAAAAACCAAGTGAAGATTGGTTAAATATTGTTGTTACAGCCAAGGCAAAAGCCAAGATAAAAGATTCGTTGCGTGAAGAAAAACGCAAGATTGCCGAAGATGGTAAATACATTTTGCAGCGTAAACTAGAGGGCATGGGTGCCGCTTATAGCCCATACAATATTGAGGAGTTGATGAGTTTTTATAAACTCTCTTCACAATTAGATTTGTTTTATAATATAGCTATTAAAACCAATGATCTTAAAGAGCTGAAAGAATTTCATGTTTTAGGCGATAAATTAGAGCTTCCTAAACCCAAAGTGGTCATCACAGAAGTTGCCATTGAACCGCAAAAACAATATAGCAAAAAAGACAGTGAGCTCATCATTTTTGGAGAAAGCAGCGATAAGATTATGTATTCGCTAGCCAAATGTTGCAGCCCAATACCCGGCGATGCCGTTTTTGGATTTGTAAGCACCGGTAAAGGCTTAATTATCCATAGAACCAACTGCCCCAATGCCACCCAATTAATGGCCAATTATGGACATAGAGTGGTAAAAACCAAATGGGCTAAAAACAAGGAAATTTCATTTTTAACAGGTTTAAAAATTATAGGTGTAGATGACGTAGGTGTTATTAATAAAATTACCAATGTAATTAGTGGCGATCTAAGCATCAATATTGCCGCATTAACGATAGAAAGTGGCGAAGGTATTTTTGAAGGTACCGTAAAAGTATTTGTACACGATAAAGAAGAGCTGGAAGAATTGGTAACCCGATTAAAAGAACTAAACGGTATTCAAAGAGTAGATAGGTTTGATACAGAGGAAGGGAAATAGCAACCCCAACCCCTTAAAAATAAATTGACTAGCTATCAGCTTCATAACAACAACGGCTGCTCAGATTGATTTGAGCAGCCGCTGTTATTTCCACTTGCGGAGCAAGGGAATTTATTCCTTTACAAATTGTTTTTGTTGCAACATGGTACTACCTTTTACCAATATTACATAACTACCTTTTGGTAAGGTTGCGGTATTTACTGATAATGACACATTACCTACACTTATTTGGGTATCTTCTTGTTGCAGTATTTTACCTTGTAAATCTGTAATTTGTAAGGTAAGTTTTTCTGATTTTGTAGATGTTAATTGTACAAACAAATTATCTTTTACAGGATTGGGATATACCACTAGCGTTTTACGATTCTCGTTTACCGTTACCGCTACCACTTTGCTATACGTAAAACTACCATCCTTATCTACCATTTGTAAGCGGTAGTAAACAGTTGCAACATTTGGCAATTGATTATCAGTATAACCATAATCACCACCACCTTTGGCTGCCACCTTACCTATATTATTAAAACTAGTAGCATCTACACTGCGCTGAATAGTAAAGTGTGAGGTATTGACCTCGTTGGTAGTTTGCCAAGAGAGATTTACTGTGTTGCTTTGTTGCTGAGCAATAAAAGAGAGAAGATGTAGAGGTAAAGATGTGGTAGAAATAAAACCCAATTGATATTTACCATCAGAATTTTGATAACGGAAACATAATTTACTTCCAAACTGAATAAAATTTCCTGCTGGACCTTTATCTGCAATGGAAGGGTTAGTAATAAGATTTAAAGATGTGCCACTATAGTTTATTAATTGATTTTTGTTATCAGAATTTTGATATGCAGAAAACAAATTAGCGCCATACAAAGCCATATCATTAAAAAAACCTGGGTCTGAAGATGATGGGTTATTTATTAGGGTTATTGAAGTACCATCATACTTTGCCAATTGATTTTTACTATTAGAGTTTTGATATGTACAATACAAGTTATTGCCCAGTATAGTTGGTAAACTTGTAATCCCATATTCAGAACTTGAAGGATTTGCTATTGGTGTAATAGTATTGCCGTCATATTTAGCCAATTGAGATTTGTTAGTAGCATTTGTATACACAATGTATAAATTACCATTAAAAACTAAGCCATTTTGTAAAATGCCTTGGCCTGAATTAATTGGATTATTAACTAATGAAATTGAAGAGCCATTATACTTTGCCAAATTAATTTGATTGGCACTGTTATAATATTTGAAATAAAGATTACCGTTGAATACTAAGGGAGAACCACCCCATCCGCCATCCGAAGAAGATAAATTGTTTACCAAACTTATTGTCGTCCCATCATATTTAGCTAAAACAGGTTTAAACTGTACATAACCATATGCAAAATAAAGATTAGTTCCATAAACAATTGGGTCACCAAGAAAGCCAT
>JAYWCY010000071.1:0-2640 GCA_043780175.1 Chitinophagales bacterium | reverse complement strand
CACTATTACTAAACATTCTACATACAAAAACTTTTTGAAGTGGTTATCAATCTCAGCACTTACTTAATAATAAAGCCGCCCAAAACATTCAAGCTTTGGACGGTTTTAACTATCGTCTGTGGTCTATTCACTGTTGACTATTATTTATACATCAATTCGTAGTATTCATGTGCCATACGGTTGCTGTCAAATTGAAAGCGCACATCTCTCATGCCGTTTTTCATAATTTGTCTCCATGTATCGTAGTTATCGTAGTACATGGATAGTACTTGATTTTCTAAAATATCGTAGGTCGTTTTTAAATCGTATTCATCTTGCTGGTAGGTATTCATGTTTTCATAGTCAGCTTTTGGCACTACAAAACCATTGTTACCATGGTCTACAAATTCTGGTATCCATCCATCATCGGTACTAAAGTTTACAGCGCCATTCATGGCAGCCGTCATACCGCTAGTACCACTTGCTTCACGTGGTACACGAGGGTTATTTAACCAAATGTCAGCTGCCTGTTTCAAGCGCTTGCTTAGGCCTAATTCATAACCAATTAAAACTGCAACGTTTTTATATTTCTTACTAAGGTGAACTAAGTTATTAAAAGTGCCAATAGACGAATAGTCAAATGGATAAGGTTTACCAGCCCAAATAATTTGCACCGGATGCTTAATATTACTTAACAATTTTTCAAAGCGTTCCATGTCGTAAGTCAACATATCTGCACGTTTGTAACCTGCAAAACGTCTTGCCCATACAATGGTTAGCACATTTGGATCAAATATTTTACCTGTTTGGTCTGCAATAATTTCAAAGGCACGTTTCTTTAAATATTTCTTGCGGTCATCAAAGCCAAAGTCGTTACCACTGTCTTTAAAGCCATACAATTGTTTATCAGCCCAGTATTTCCAGTTTTGTGCATTGGTAATAGAAATAATATCGCATATGCCAGAGTACTTACCCCACATTTCTCTTGATACCACACCATGTAAAGCACTTACGCCATTGGCTTTGCGAGCAAAACGCAAGGCAGTTAGTGAGTGGTTAAATTGGTCGTCTTCGGTGCCAGTTAATTTACGTACTTCATCAATACTTAACCCACAGAAATAGCTCATTTTATGGCATAAGTAGATGTCGTGTTTTTCGTTACCAGCTTCTTCTGGTGTATGTGTTGTAAATACCAAATGCTCCTTTAATTTCTCTACACTTTTAAACTTATTCAATAAGTAAAATGCAGAAGAAATACCGTGCGCTTCGTTTAAATGATAGACATCTGGATTGAACCCAATTTCGTCCATCAATTTAGCCCCGCCAATACCTAGTAAAATAAACTGTGCTATTTTGGTAGCCATATTTGCATCGTACAAGCGATGGCAAATGGTTTGAGACACATAATCATTTTCTGGTAGATCGGTACTTAATAAAAATAGCGGTGCTGTGTTAAATGTTTCAGGTGCTAGATAGAAAGCTTTTACCCATACTGGTGCATCGTGTATTAATATTTGAAATTTAATGCCTGTATCTTCTAAAAATGAGGTGTTTTTTTCCATCCAATCGGGCTTCAAGGTTTGGTCCTGATTACGAGTTTGATCGTAGTAACCATATTTCCATAAAATGCCGATGCCTACCATGTTTTGGCGCAGTTCGTAAGCACTACGTAAGTGCGAGCCAGATAAAAAACCAAGCCCACCACTATATATTTTTAATGGCTGGTGAATGGCAAATTCCATTGAAAAATAGGCAGCTTTTTTGCTATAGTTTTCGTTAACTTGATAAGGAACCGAATAGTTTCTAAAGTTCATAAAACAGAGGTTGTTTAGGCAATGATATAACAATATTTAACTGCAATTAACAAACAGGTAGGTGTTATATATTTTGTGGTCTTTGCAATTAGTTGCGGTTAATAATTTTCGGGGTGGTGATGGTATTTAATCAGCTAGTTGCTCGGCTATTTCATCCATAGAAATACCATAGTGACTTTCATCATATACACATTCACCATTTTTTATAACAATAATTTGTGGTGATTCATGATGCACCTGAAATTTCTCTGCAATTGCAATAGATATAGGACGTAGGTTTAATAGATCTAAATAGTAGAAATCACCGTTGGCAGGTGCTTCAGAGCGTTCTAGTCTATTCAAAGCCATACTGCTGATACTGCAAGTTGTACTGTGTTTAAAAATAACTTGCGATTTTGTAAACGATTTGGCAGCTATGTCATTTAACTGCTCTTCTGATATTAAAGGAATCCAATTCATAACATGCAACGTCAAAAAATAAAACTAAAAATTAACCTTTAAAATAACGAGGATTGGTGGTAGGGCAGCCCTTACCGCGCGTTGAAGCGCAAGACGATAATACAGCACCTGCTATTGTAAAACACACAATGATTAACAATGCTTTCTTCATAAAATAACGATTATACTTAAGTGATAATGTTTGGTTTTATCATCTCAAAGATAGGGTAAAGTGATTAGTTGTTGCCTGCTTAAAAACAAAACACAATACAAATATTTTTCAGCAACCTAAATTGCGATGCTTACTTTCGCAATTATCATTCTGAAAAATAGCCTTAACACTATATGAAACTGCAATTAACACGCCCCATCGCTTTTATAGATTTAGAAACAACAGGTATTAATATTA
>JAYWCY010000070.1:0-2421 GCA_043780175.1 Chitinophagales bacterium | reverse complement strand
TTCAATATATTTTTCAAATACAGGGCCAAAAACAACGGGTTTATGATACACAGCAGCTTCTAACACGTTATGTACACCTTCATCGCCAAAACCACCACCTACATAGCAGATAGTTGCATAGTGGTAGAGTTTACTAAGTAAGCCGATATTGTTGATAAGAAGGATGTTGCACTGTCGACCGTCGACCGTTGACCGTTGACCATTGACCGTTGACCGTCGACCGTCGTCTGTTGACACACTACTAAACGTTTCCCTCAAAACCTGCCCTAAATTGGCTGTTAAACTCATGCGGCCACCCATCCAACTTGGTACAATTGATTTTTTAGAGTTTGATTTTTTTACAAAAACCGTCATCTCTTTAATACTCACTAGTTCTACATTTCTACCAGCCAAAGTAAATACATCACCAGGCTCAAGGCGGCTTATAAACCATTCTTCAATGACACCAATATAACCACCACTTGTAAATTTTACTTTCATCATCGCATCGCTTACAATGGTACCAATATGCATGCGATGTCGCATCGCAGTTCTGCGATTATTGATTTTGTAAATACCATCTATCATCTCTACTTTTTTGTACTCGTCATATTGCTGTAAGGCTTTGCCACCAATGGTTATATGTAATAATATTTCATCAAATTCTTCTCTTGTAATACTACTAAAACAATAGGTAGATGTTATTTCTTGGTAAATATTTTGAGCAATAAAACCTTCACCAACAGCTAGGGTGCAAAGGTATTGTGTTAATACATCAAAGCAAAGCAACATAGGCTCTTTACCTTCAATAAGGTTTTGTTTGATGGCCGATTTTAATGCCGCCGCTTCTAATAATTCTAATGAATGTGTAGGCAAAAAATAAATTTTACTAATATCACCTGGTTTATGCCCGCTTCTTCCTGCCCTTTGTAAAAAACGAGAAACCCCTTTGGGCGAACCTACTTGAATCACGGTGTCTACAGGGCGAAAATCTACACCTAAATCTAAACTAGCCGTGCACACCACTGCTTTAAGTGTGTTAGTGTGTAAAGCTTCCTCAA
This sequence comes from Chitinophagales bacterium, assembly GCA_043780175.1. Classification (GTDB taxonomy): domain Bacteria; phylum Bacteroidota; class Bacteroidia; order Chitinophagales; family Chitinophagaceae; genus Parasediminibacterium. Next base: position 1,381 of record JAYWCY010000070.1, on the reverse strand, counting down.
CCCATAAGCGCAATTCTTGCTCAATACTACCATGATGCAAGGCAATAGCACCAGCCAATTGTGGGGCAACATCTAGTAAGGTTTGGTACCAACGTTCGGCCATACCTCGGGTGTTGATGAAGATCAATGTGGTAGTACTGGCTTCAATAATTGGTATAATTTGCTCTGCCAGTTTAATGCCTAAATGACCAGCCCAAGGATATTTTTCAATTTCATCTGGAATGATTGCGTAGATATCAATTTGCTTATCCAGATTAGCTTTTACGATTATACCTGTTTGCTTTAATGGACTAAGTAATACCTCTTTTGCTTCTTCTAAATTACCAATAGTGGCTGAGATACCCCAAACAGAAATCGGTTGATAGTCGATGGACGATAAACCATCGTGATTGTTGTTTTTAGCTTCTATGGTCTGTGGTCTATCGACTATCGACAGTTGACCATTGGCTATTGACCATTGACTGTTCACTATTCTCGATATCGCCAATTCAACTTGTACACCACGTTTACTGCCCATTAATTCATGCCATTCATCTACGGCAATCACTTTTAGGTTTTGTAAGCTTTCGGTATAGGTTTTTTGAGCTAGAAATAAATGCAAACTTTCTGGCGTAATGATGAGTACTTCTGGTATATGACGCTTTTGTTTTTGTCGTTCAGAAGTAGTGGTATCGCCATTCCGAATACCTATTTGCCATTGCATACCTAATTCAGTGATCACTTCTTCCATTGCTCTACCAATATCCTTGGCCAAAGCTCTTAATGGGGTTATCCAAAGTAGTTGTAAGCCATTGTTTTTAAGCGATTGATAGTTGGTAGGATGTTGGTTAATAAATTGAATGATACTACCTAGATAGACCGAAAAGGTTTTACCGCAACCAGTAGGCGCATTTACCAAGCCACTATTGCCGTCAATAATGTGTTGCCAAGTGTCTGTTTGAAATTGAAATGGCTGGAAGTCTTTGCTAGCAAGCCATTGTGAGACAATTTGGTAGCCTTTGGTATGCTGTAATATTTGTGATGATTGTTTGATGGGCGATAATTGATGACGCTAAATATAAACCTAAAGTTAGACGATTGTTGGTTGTTGAAAAAAGAAACAACCGTTGCAGTGTGCGACGCAACGATGTTACATAGTACTACAAAAGCCGGTAATAAAATACTACTTACAACATCTTTAAATACTCAATCACGGCCTTACGTTCACTATCGGTTAGCTTATCGCCAAAAGTGTGACCAATATTGCGATAGCCAGGTAAATCGGTATTGTAAGTGGTGCGCTTTTCTGGTACTGATACCGTTTCGTATTGCCAGCCAATATTATCGTAATCGTAGGTTGGTTGTTTAAAATTTCGCTTCCAATATTGGGGTCTTTCTTTAC
>JAYWCY010000069.1:0-5643 GCA_043780175.1 Chitinophagales bacterium | reverse complement strand
TGCAGGCTTACAGCAACACAGGTGTGGTACATATTATTGCCATTAGTGGCTTGCATTTAGGTATGATTTACGGATTGCTTACAGCTTTGTTGGCGTTGTTTAAAAGATATAGTTGGGTTGCTGTTTTAAAACCTATTTTGATCATTATCGTATTATGGAGCTTTACGTGTATCGCTGGTGCTGCACCCTCTATTTTGCGTAGCGCCATTATGTTTACATTTATTGTAATAGGCGATGCTATTGGCAAGCGCAGTAACATTTACAATACGCTTGCAGCATCAGCATTTACCATTCTTATTATTAACCCATTTAGTTTATGGGATGTTGGGTTTCAACTAAGCTATGCGGCCGTGTTAAGCATTGTACTTTTCTCGAAACATATCCAGCAGTGGTTTTATTTTAAAAACAAATTGCTAAAATGGTTTTGGGGCTTAAATGCGGTGACGCTGTCTGCACAAATTTTAACGCTACCAATTCTTCTATACCATTTTCACCAATTACCAACCCTATTTTTTATTACCAATTTAGTAGCCGTGCCAGTATCTGGCATTATTTTATATGCCGAATTGTTGTTACTGCTTATTACATGGTTGCCCATCGTTGCTGGCTTTGTAGGCAAGCTTACAGAGGGCTTATTGTGGTTTATGAACGACTTTATAGAACGCATCAACTTACTGCCTTTTTCTGTGTGGAATAATTTGCAAATAAGCATCTCACAAACCATTTTTTTATATGGCGGTATTGTAACTATTGCTTGGTGGCTATTGTATAAAAAGCCCAAAGCCTTATTGGTTGGTCTTAGTTTTATATCAGCGTTCTTCGCATGTCGTTATTGGGATTTTATGTTTAAAAATCAGCAGCATAAAATAGTAGTTTACAATGTGCCACAGCATACAGGTATTGATGTGATAGAAGGTAGGCGATACCAATTTATAGGCGATAGCATGTTGCTGCAAGCTGGTTTTTTGCACAATTTTCATTTACAACCTTCCAGAGTATTACATCGCATTTCAGAAACGAATGCGTTAAGTGCAACCAATGTTTCAAGCCATCTTATCCAATCACACAACAAAACAATTATTGTCATTGATAAACCTTTACATAAGCATTACTCTGCAGCACAAAAAATGACAGCAGATGTGATCATACTGAGTAAAAATCCTAAAATTTATTTTTCTACACTTACGCAACTATTTAATTGCAAGCAATATGTATTTGATGCGAGCAACCCTGCTTGGAAAATAAAATACTGGAAAAAAGATGCCGATAGCTTGGGTTTAAAATATCATGTAGTAGGAGAAAGTGGTGCTTTTGAAATGGATTTGTAATAAGATATTCGAGAGCAACAATTACAAAATTAAAAAATACCTACCCAACTTAACAATTTGTAAACTGGTGTTCTAAAAAAAGAAGTCGGGTTTACTTATAACCATAGAAGTACCTAAAACATAGGCTGTATTTACTACAAGCATACCAATAGTAAGAGGCATATAGCTACAACCTTGTAAAGCATCACTATCATTTCGTTTGATACTAACATTAGTAGATAGTGATACAATCATTTATTAAATACTTCATCTACTATCAACGACAGTTTTTTATCCACTTATCTATTGCTAGCCTAAGCGTAAGCTTTTACATATCCATGTGTGAAAGATGCAAATTAATGTGTCAGCTATGTAATACTTCTTGCTCAATCCCACCTCATCTTTGAAAATTATTCACAATAACTATTTATTGTAATTACAGAGTTGAGTGATTCATTTAGCTATTGTTGTAGCTAAGTAAATGAAACGTTAAAATAAAAAATTAAAATCAGGAAGATATAAACAATAAAATCTAAAACGGAACATCAACCGTAACTACTATCAGTAAGCAATTAAACTTAAGAATCGCATTAGAAAATAAGGCATCTGAGAAAAACGCTTCTTGACTGGTATCGCAACATTCATTTTTAATCAAAAATTAATTTTATCATGCAAAACACAAAAGAAACCTTTGAGGAGAGTGTGCTATTAAAGGAGCAACCACAATCATTTTCTAGAAGAAATTTTTTAACAAAAGCTGGTGCTGCTACTTTAGGATCTGCAATCATTTTTAATGCTTGTAAAAAAGATAGCGGGTATGTATTTACCGGTGGTGGTACTGATTTAGGTAGTGGCGATGTAGGTATTTTAAACTATGCTTTTGCGCTAGAACAGCTAGAAGCAGCCTTCTACATTCAAGTTGCAAAAACACCTTACAGTGGCATTACTGCACAAGAGACAATTTATTTAACAGACATCCGCGATCATGAAGTAGCGCATCGTGAATTCTTTAAAACAGCCCTTGGAACAAGTGCCATTGGTACTTTGTCTTTCAATTTTTCAAGTGTTGATTTTAGTAGTAGAGCAAGTGTATTAGGTACTGCCAAAGCTTTAGAAGATACTGGTGTTATGGCATACAATGGTGCTGGTCAATTACTTACTGATCCTGGCTATTTATTATTAGCTGGTAAAATTGTATCAGTAGAAGCTAGACATGCAGCATTATTAAGAGATTTAATTAGTAACGGCACTTTTGCTGATGATTTAGACAGCAATGCGTTGGATATTAATAAGACGCCTTCTCAAATACTAGCTATTGCGGGCGGCTTTATTGTCAATGCAAGCAGTATTGATGCAAGTCATTTACCAAGTTAATTATCATCATCACCCATTTATCATTTTAAAATTATTTTGTTATGAATTTCAAACATATTTTATCAGAAATTGAAACGATTGATCCCGAGGTTTATGAAAAATTAGATTCTCGCCGTAGTATCTTCAAAAACTTTGGATCTACTTCTAAAAGAATAACCATGGCAGCCTTGCCTTTTGCCATTGGAAGTATGTTTCAAAAAGCTTACGGTCAAACAACTACAGGCGTTGCAGGTGTTTTAAACTTTGCACTGCAATTAGAATATTTAGAATCAAATTTCTATATCGCAGGTGTTAATTCTGCACCAATTATTGCTGCAGCAGCTGGTCCAGCTTTAACAGCATTAACCAAAATACGTGACCATGAAAATGCACACGTTACTTTTTTAAAGAACACAATTACAGCACTAGGTGCTACACCGGTTTCTTATACAGCAGCTAATTTTGACTTTACAGCAAAAGGTACGTTTCCTGATGTTATGACTAACTACGATACTTTTTTAGCCGTAGCACAAGCATTTGAAGATACAGGTGTAAGAGCTTATAAAGGTCAAGCAGGTAACTTGCAAGGTACAGCCAATAGACCTTATTTAACCGCCGCCTTGAATATACATTCTGTTGAAGCAAGACATGCATCACATATCCGTCAAATGCGTTTTGCACGCGGCGTGGCAGTTAAGCCATATATAACAGGTGTAAACAGTGGTATTGGTGCAGTTACTAACGGCAATTATGTTGGTGAAGACTTAGTAATACAAGGTGGTGTAGATATCACAAAACTAAACGGTGTAAGTGGTATGGTGAGTTTTAATGCTGCTACCGAATGTTTTGATGAACCATTAACTAAAGACGCCGTACTTGCATTGGTAGGTAACTTCTTTAAATAATATATTTTACCTTAGTGCCCTTTTTACAATGGTACTTGGTTTAAAGTTATCTTTTTTATTAATTATCCTATGTTAGCTGGCAACAGAAAGGACAGTAAAGTTTGCAGATAAATAATTAACAGATATAAATTAGATTTGACTTTAATGTCTCCAAAAAGAAAGGTATTTGCTATAGCAAATACCTTTCTTTTTGGGAATAGCTTTTATGTTCGAAGCTAATACCAGTATCACATTGAGAAGCATTTATCAACCTAAATGTCTATTATCCCAATAAAGACTACTATTCGTATAATTAGGTAATAGTAGCGAATAAACAGACCATAAAAAAAGCACTAACTACATTTCGTAATTAGTGCTTGTGGTTCTATTAACCCAATAATTTTAGCTTACTTTTTTTGCTTGTATATCTAAATTCTTCGCCTCTTCACCTTTTTTTACTGCACGCTTTTCTAGTTGTTCTTGTTTCTTGGTGGCTTTAGCGGCTTGTTTATTCAACGCATCTATACTACGTTGCTTTACAAAATCTTTTACAATTTGGTCAAAACTTTGCAAATACATTGGCAGTAATACAAAAATTTCTTTGTGAGATGAATCGCCCACAAACATATCACTGGTAGGCTTTGCAGCCATTGCGATATTACTAAGATTGTTCTTATCCTTCCCTAATTGATCAATTTTTAAATACATATCCAACTTTTCAGTAGATAGTTGTGGTATTGACACATTCTTGGCAAGGTATAAGCCATTCGATTTTTTTAAATTACTACCTAGCTTTTCAAAATAAACATCTAAAGCATCTCGAATATCATTTTTGTTTCCTTGAATTTGTATTGCGACTGCTGGTTTTTCAGCATTATCAATCATTATTCTTGTTTGGGCGTTTACATTGTTGACCGTTGTTAGTACCAATACGGCTACTAAGGCTTTTAAAATTAATTTCATAATAACTATTTATACAACGCCTCATGTAAAAACCATGCCACTATCTATATATCAATATTTTACAACGCTCTCTATCCGAGAAGTATCAACTTACTAAAAAGGGGAAAGCCTCGGTATTAAGACTAAAACTAAGGCCATGAGATTTCCCCACTTTAACCATCTTTGTAACAATGATTGATAATGATTTTAATGAAAGAAATGATTGATTTTAGACGTAATATTAAAAGTAATCATTCATCTCATTTAAACCAAGCAATCATAATTTACTTTTATCCAGCCATTTTAAAATTACTAATTATTGATGGCCTGATATTGTCTTCTGCAGCTTCAACATCTGTATTTATTGGCTGATAGGCTGGTTTTAAAGTAGCTGCTGTTTTTTGATAGTGATAACTTTTAGTACTATCAATTGTTTTTTCAAGTTTGCGTTTATCTTCATCTATCTTTTTCAACTTTTCTTCAATATCTCTGTTCAATTCTTTCTTTTTTTCATCCAATTCACGTTGTTTTTCTTCAATTTCACGCTTCAAATCTTCGGGGTTTTTACTATCATTATTATTGTCGGTATCGAAGTTATATTTTTCTCTACCTACACGTACAAGCCCTTTGTCTGTCATGGTATACTCCTTATTAGCATCCCAATCTTGCTCATCATCGTTGTAAAAATCTTTATCTCTCCAATGATTATCCCAGTCATTATTAAAGCCAATATATACATTTCTCTTCCAACCAATTTTATCATCAATCAATATACGTTTACCCACTGGTACAGCAATAGTAATTACAATGCGTTGGTTACGAAATTTATCGGTTTTATTAATCGTGATGCCTTTGTATAAAGCCAGTACACTATCTGTTTGTGTGATGTTATACGTTATTTTTTCAGCTAACTCTGTGGCTTGAGACTTACTATAACCATCACTCATTTTAAGCACCATTACTTTAAAACTATCTGTTTTAGATCTTACAATACGAATTCTAGTATTTGGCACATAAGCAGTATCTTCTGTAAACCCTGCAAATGGTTCAATCTCTAACCAACGATTATGATTTCTGTAATATTTACCATCATACCCACTTAGTCTTACTTCTAATTTATTGACCTTAGCATTCGTTAATGGCACTGTTTCTTCTAC
>JAYWCY010000068.1:0-9192 GCA_043780175.1 Chitinophagales bacterium | reverse complement strand
GAATATTATCTACATGGAATTCTTGTGGAATTACTTCAATAATTTCATCACCAGCAGGTATAAACGTTTTGCGTTGATTACTGATTAACTGATCTATTTCGCTACGTTGAATTTCAGTTTCAGCATCTTGCCTAACCATGTCGCCACGGGTTTGTAGGCTCTTAATATGATGACCAGCAATACCTACATACACCTCAGTAATTTCTAATTCAGGATTACTATCATAGCAGTTTTGCAATGCCTGATGAATGGCTTTAATAGTTTGATCGATGTTTAACACCTGACCATGTTGTACGCCGTTACTATTGGCACGTCCAAAGCCCAATATCTCTAATTTACCATACTCATTTTTGCGGCCTGCAATCGCTGCAATTTTAGTAGTTCCAATGTCCAATCCTACAATAATGGGTGCCTCGTTGTTAGTCATAAAATATCATTATTTATTTGTCAGCCTCTAGTTTTTCAATGTGTCTTTGTTGTGTCACTCTACCGATACCAACGTTTTGTTCTTCTTTACCTTGTATCCGCCACTATATTTCCTTATTTCTACCTTGGTTTTACCTATACAGGCTTCTTCACTGTTGATAACGGATTTGTTTTCCTTTTATTATTCTTTATTTTATTATCCGCTAATTTTTTTTTATTCCTAACAATCATCCGTTGCTTTTTTTGCTTTGTTGAATCAACCTTTGTTAGAGATACGATCACCTTATTAGAATCTGTTAACATAGGCATGACACCATCCATTGTCATTTGTAACATGGCTTTTGCCTTAGCAGAATCAACTAGTAATTGTGACATACCTCGTTTTACTGCTACCACTTGGTTATTATATTGAACATCTAGTTTTTCGTAGGTATTCATCCCATTTTGCAACCATGCTTTTTGGTAAAACGTATGTAGCCGTACAAACTTTTTTTCTAAATCATCAGCAGTACCAAAAACAATAATTTGGTTACCAATAGTTGGTATTATTTCAAATGTGGCCTGCGGTGTAATGGCTACTTGTGCCGTTTGAGCCATCCAAAAGCTATCACTTATAATATATTTACCAAGAACAACCACACTTTCAAGTAACAGACTATCTGGCTTTGCTAGTGAGGGTTTTTCACTAGGAAAATTGGTGAACATGGGTACTCTTGCGCTTAACTTTTCGCTTAAAGGCAATCGCAAGCCAGCACTATCTACATAAAACGAAGTGCCTTCTGCCGTAAAAACTCTAGCAACCGGCTGACGCTCTACAATTTTTATTTGTAATACTTGTTTATTATCAAAGAACAATTCAGCATTTTTTACCCAAGGCGTAGCTTCTAACGATAGTTCTATTGCTTTTAAATCTATCTTACTGGTGGCCTCTGAATTAACTAATGCGTTGCTATTTACTATTCCCAATATTTCATTTTCATCTATAAAAAGATGCTCTTCAACGCCAGTAATTTCTACTTTAACACCAGCACAGGTTTTATGATTTTTCTGTTGCATAGCAGCACCAAACAATACCATTGTTCCCATGCCAGCTAGCAGCCATATCACTTGTATTAGTCTTTTTTTCCAGTTCATTAAGTAGTAGTCAAAATATTTTTTACAGGTAGTAATAAGGTATCAATATCACCAGCACCAGCCATTACAACTAGTTCGGGTTTATTAGCTTGCATCCATTCTAGCATAGCATATTTAGCTAGTACTTGCTTTTTAGTTAATGTCATTTTATCCAAAACCATATCACTTGTTATACCAGGCATTGGCAACTCTCTTGCAGGATAAATTGGCAACAATATTACCTCATCAGCCAAGCTTAGGCTTTGAGCAAATTCGGCGGCTAAGTCATTAGTTCTACTAAACAAATGTGGCTGAAAAACTAATGTCAATTTTTTATCTCCAAATAAACTACGTACACCACTAATTAAAGCTTGCAACTCAGTAGGATGATGTGCATAATCATCAATCAACACATGATTATCATTCTTTAGTAAATATTCAAATCTGCGTTTTACACCTTTAAAATCAGCAACGGCAACTATAATTTTTTCGTTATCAATTTTTAAATATTTCGCAACACTAATGGCAACAATACAGTTCTCAATATTATGCAAACCACCCATATGTAAGACTACATTTTCTACCGTCCAGTATTGGTTTACAACATCAAATCTGTAGCTACCATTTTCAACTTGCAAATTGGCTACATGCACATCTGCATTGGTATCTTTTAGGCTATACGTACAGTGATCTGGCACTGTAAATTCATTTGCTCTTGCAAGGCCATACTTAGTAATCAAGCAGCCATTTGGTTTTACTTTTCGAGAGAACTGAATGAATGCATTTTCTACTTCTACAGCCGTACCATAAATATCTAAGTGATCTGCATCCATCGACGTAATGATAGCTACATCTGGACTTAATTTCAAAAAACTTCTATCGTATTCATCTGCCTCAACAACTACCACATTATTCTCACTACTCCAAAAATTAGTATCATAGTTAGCCGCAATACCACCTAGAAAAGCATTGCAACCATAGCCTGTATGCCTCAATATATGGGCAATCATTGAAGTGGTTGTGGTTTTGCCATGCGTACCTGCAACGCAGATATTGAAAGAACTTTCGCTAATCCATTGCAACACATCACTACGCTTTATTACAGTATATCCATTGGTTTTATAATACACAAGCTCTGCATGATTAGCAGGTATTGCTGGCGTATATACAACAGCATCTACATCTTTAGGTATACCTTCAACATCTTCTTGGTAATGAATAGCAATACCAGTATCTTCTAATGCTTTGGTTAATGGTGTTTGTGTTTTATCATAACCACTAACAATTACATTTTTAGAATGAAAATATCTTGCTAAAGCACTCATGCCAATGCCACCAATGCCTACGAAATAGATAGAGTGGATACTCGAAATATCACCTCCGGCCACTAGAGGAGTGCTTTGAAATACCGTACTATTTTTACTATTTATTTCGTTCATTTTATACACTTTTTTTAATATTCCCCTTTTAGGGGTTAGGGGTATAAGATTTGTTTAGCAATGATTTCATCAGCATTTTTCTTTGCCAATGCACTAATATTTTGTTGCAACACATGTTGCGATAATTCATTTTTACTTAGCTCTAACACTGCATTTATCAAGGCTTCATTTACATCACTATCTTTTACTAATAGCGCTGCTTTTTTATTTACCAGCGCCATTGCATTAGCCGTTTGATGATCTTCAGACGCAAATGGATAAGGCACAAATATGGATGGCTTTCCTACTACACATAATTCTGTTATGGCCATTGCACCCGCCCTGCTAATTATGATATCAGCAGCGGCATACCCCATTTCCATTTGCGTGATAAATTCATTTACCCAAATATTGGATTTACCTACACTAAGTGCTTTATAATGTGCTGCATTGGTTTTGCCAGTTTGCCAAATCAGCTGTAAGCCTTGTTCTGAAAATATTTCTATATGGTTGGCAATAGCATCGTTGATACTTTTTGCACCCAAACTACCACCAACCACTAATACTGTTTTAATACCTATTTGCAACCCAAAAAACACCAAAGCTTCAGCTTGTGTAACCTTGCTATGTGCAATACTTGCACGAACAGGATTACCAGTAATAACAATTTTATTGGCAGGAAAAAACTGTTCCATGCCATCTGTGGCTACAAAAATTTTAATCGCTTTTTTACCTAGCATCATGTTTGCCTTACCAGCAAAAGAATTACTCTCATGAATAAAAGTTGATATGCCCCTGCTTTGTGCAAAACGCAATACTGGAAAGCTTGAATAACCACCAACACCTATTACAGCATTCGGCTTAAAATACTTAAAAATATTACGTACTTGAAAAAAACTCTTCATGATCTTAAATGGCAAGCTTGCATTTTTAATCAAAGAACTTCTATTGAAACCTACAATGGATAATCCTTTAATGGGATAACCAGCTTGTGGTACTTTTTCCATTTCCATTTTACCTTCTGCGCCAATAAACAAAATACTAGCATCTGGTTGCAATTGCTTAATAGCATTGGCTATGGCTATGGCCGGAAAAATATGTCCGCCAGTGCCGCCGCCTGCAATGATGAAGCGTTTACCCCCAACCCCTAAAATGGAGCTCTGAAACACACTATTATTTTCATGTACATTCTTCATTTCAATGAAATATTTATAATTCACCTTTAGGGACTAAGGGTTCTTCTGTTACAACCGCTTGCGGCTGTAAATAATCGGCTTGAGCAACTGGCTCTTTGCCTTCCATTATTTCTACATTTCGTGCAACACTTAATATGATACCAATAGCTGCACAAGTGAATAAAAATGAACTACCACCCATGCTTACCAATGGCAACGTTACCCCTGTCACTGGCACTAAGTTTACATTTACAGCCATATTTGCTACCGCTTGAATAACCAATGTAAAACTTAACGCCAATGCTAAAAACGCTCCAAATGCATAAGGGCATTTACGAAAAACCCGAATGCCTCGGAACAAAAACACTAGATAAATTAATATGATAAAAGCTGCTCCGAGTAGCCCGTATTCTTCTATGATAATTGAATAAATAAAGTCGTTATAAGCCTGTGGTAAAAAGTTACGTTGACGACTATTACCTGGCCCTAAGCCTACCAAAATTCCCCCGTTAGCAATGGCGATTTTTGCCTGCTGAACTTGATAAGGCACTTCCTCATTTTTAGCATACATAAAATCTTGTACGCGCTTTACCCAAGTATCAAAACGCTTAAATACTGTTACTTTTTCAGTAGTCGTTTCTACTACATCTGGAGAGTACTTCTTTTTTCCACTATGTAGTAATACAGCCACACCTATAATTAATGCAATAGGTATTGCTGCCAGACTAACAGTTAGTAAAATATGTTTAGTACTTACACGACCTATAAACATTAACAACAAGCATGTAGCGCCTGTTAATAAAGCATTTGACAAGTTTGCCGGCATAATTAATGCACAAATAATCACTACTGGAATCACCACAGGCAAAAAGCCTTTTTTAAAGTCTTTAATCACTTCCTGCTTTTTACTTAATGTTCTTGACAAATACATAAACAAGGCCAGTTTAGCAAAGTCACTTGTTTGAAATGTCATATTGATAATAGGCAGTTTAATCCACCTACTACCTTTATTAATTTCTGTACCAAAAAACAATGTGTACAGTAATAATGGTATTGCTACCAGAAAAAATATCCAAGCTATTTTACTATAAATTGTATAGTTGACTCGATGCATAAAATATATCAATGCTAACCCTACCATCATAAAGGCAACTTGCTTAAATAAATACACTTCATTATTGCCTTTATTCATTTTATATGCCAAAGAACCCGTTGCACTATAAACTACCAATACAGAAATCAATGCTAACAAAATGACTATCCCCCAAATAAACTTATCGCCACGAGTACGCAATGCCAGTTGGCTTCGCATTCCTTGTACAGAAGGCATTTGAGAAAATAATGTATCGTTGAAAGCCATGTTAATTATTGATTTCAAATTAGAAACGATTTACCCTTACAGTTCTTTTACAGCATCTTTAAATTGCTTACCTCTGTCTTCGTAATTTTTAAACAAATCAAAGCTTGCACAAGCTGGGCTTAACAACACAGCGTCACCTTTTGTAGCCACTTTAAAACAAGCTCTTACACAATCTTGTGCATTGTCTGTTTCAATAATAGAAGGCACTATGTTTTTAAAAGCAGCAACAATTTTCTTGTTGTCTTTGCCCATACATACTATCGCTTTTACTTTCTCTTTTACAAGGTCAGCAATCAAGCCATAGTCGTTGCCTTTATCTACACCACCCAAGATTAGAATGGTTGGCTTATTCATACTTTCAAGTGCAAACCAAGTACTGTTTACATTGGTTGCTTTGCTATCATTTATGAACTCAACACCACGTACCGATGCTACAAATTCATTTCGATGTTCTAAGCTTTGAAAGTCCGTAACGGCTTCTCGAATCTTTTCTTTTCTAATGCCAATTGTGGTTGCGGCAATACCTGCTGCCATTGTGTTGTAGTTGTTGTGCTTACCTTTTAAAGCAAAATCATAAATGCTCATACTTACGCGTTCTTCTTGTATGCGAAGCATCATTTGATCTCCTTTAATGTAGCCGCCTTTTTTGATTTCGTGTTTCATTGAGAATGGTAGTGGGTTAGTATGAATGGTTAGTGTATTTAGTTTGTTAAGTATCACTTCATCATCATCACAATAAATAAAGTAATCGTCTGCTGTTTGGTTTTCTATAATCTTAAACTTGCTATTGATATAGTTCTCAAACTTATAATCGTATCTGTCTAAATGATCTTCTGTAATATTTAATAATATCGCCACATCTGGTTTAAATGTGTCAATATCGTCTAACTGAAAAGAACTAATTTCTGCTACATAATAAGGCTTCGGATTTTCTACAATTTGCTTTGCAAACGAGTATCCAATATTGCCTACCAGTGCTGCATCTACCCCCCCCACAAGACAGATATGATGTATTAAAGCAGTAGTTGTACTTTTCCCATTACTGCCAGTGATCGCAATAATCTTAGCATCACCTTTAAACCTATAAGCCAATTCAATTTCACTAATTACTTTAATGCCTTTGGTTCTGATGGCTTTCATCATCTCATTTTTCTCAGGTATACCAGGGCTTTTAACTATCTCGTCAGCACTTAATATTCTTGCTTCAGTATGTTGACCTTCTTCAAAGTCAATACCATTATCGGTTAATTCTTTTTTATATCCAGCCTTTAATAAACCACTATCGCTCAAAAACACTTCATAGCCTTTTTGTTTACCAAGTAAAGCAGCACCAACGCCACTTTCTCCCCCACCTAGTATGACTAATTTATGTTTCATTTTCTTTGTTAACCAGCTTTAGTAATTCTTTTCAACTTCGTTCCGCCTCAGGCGGACACTTCGAGGGTTTGTTCTTTATTCAACCTTGCTTACCTTACTTTTAATGTTACAATGCTTGCTACAACCAGCAATACCGTAATAATCCAAAATCTGATAGCTATTTTATTTTCGTGAAAACCTTTCTTTTGATAATGATGGTGTAATGGACTCATTAAGAAAACTCTCCGTCCCTCACCATACTTTTTTTTAGTGTATTTAAAGTAACTCACTTGAATAATAACACTTAAATTTTCAATTAAAAACACACCGCAGAAAATAGGAATCAACCATTCTTTGCGTACAATGATAGCTAGCGAAGCGATGATCCCACCTAAAGCCAAGCTACCTGTATCACCCATGAAAACCTGTGCTGGATAAGCATTGTACCACAAAAAGCCAATACAGGCGCCAACAAATGCACCTACAAAAATAGACAGCTCGCCAAGATTTGGTATATACATTACATTTAGGTAATCTGCAAAAATATAGTTACCACTTACATACACAAATACACCAATACCAATACCAATAATAGCACTCACACCTGCGGCCAAGCCATCTAAGCCATCCGTTAAATTTGCGCCATTTGAAACTGCTGTAATAATAAGTGTAACAATAAGGATATAAACAATCCAAGTATAATCTTCTGCCCCTTTACCCATCCAAGTAATCAGTCTACTATAATTAAATTCGTGATTTTTTATAAATGGAATAGTTGTGATTGGTGTCTTCACTTTTACAAATCTTTTCTCGATACCATTGATTTTACGAACAATGATATTTGTATCCTTTGCTAGCTTTTCACCCCTTTGCAATTGCGCCTGAGGTGATGTAATTACCTCTCTTTCTACAGTTACTGCATTACTAAAATAGAGTGTTGTACCAATGATAATTCCTAATCCAACTTGACCAATAATTTTAGTAAATCCAGCCAACCCATCGCTATCTTTTTTCTTATATGCTTCCCCTTTTTGCAAGGCTGCTTTTCTTGCTTTTATTTTAAATAAATCATCCAGAAATCCAATAATACCAAGCCATACAGTACATAATACCATTAAGCGGATATAAACTTTATCTAAATTGGCAAATAATAATGTAGGTATTAAAATACTTAATAGAATAATGATACCACCCATTGTTGGCGTACCTTTTTTCTGTGCCTGACCTTCTAAACCCAAATCTCGCACACTTTCGCCAATTTGTTTTTTTTGAAGTATGATAATAATACGTTTACCATATACTGTTGCGATAATTAAAGACAACAAAACAGCCATAGCTATACGAAATGTTAAGAACTGAAATAACCCCGAACCAGGAATTTCAAAGTGCTTATCTAGCCATGTAAATAAATGGTATAACATAATAGTACTCTGCCCCCTCAATCCCCCAAAGGGGAATTTTAGATGCTTAATTTAAACAGTGATTAATGATTTTAACATTTATATTTTATAATCGTACCCTTCAATACGTCCCCCTTCGGAGGATTGAGGGGGCTTATTTTTCCAACAATTCAAACATCTCTCTCAGTACTTCTTTATCGTCAAAAGGATATTTAATACCATTAATATCTTGATATTTTTCGTGTCCTTTTCCGGCTACCAAAATGATATCTTCTTCTCTGGCCAAACTCACTGCAGTTTTAATAGCCTCTTTTCTATCAGCTATGGTTATTGACTTTCTTCGACCAGCACTATCTAAACCTTGTTCCATATCAGCCAAAATAGAGGCCGCATCTTCAGTTCTAGGATTATCGCTTGTTAGTATTACCCTATCGCTGAATGTGCAAGCAGCTCGCGCCATAATTGGCCGTTTGGTTTTGTCTCTATCGCCACCACAACCAACCACTGTTATCACTTGCTGATGACCTTTTCGCAATTTTTTAATTGTAGCTAAAACATTTTCCAAGGCATCTGGTGTATGCGCATAATCTACTATGCCAATAATCAATTGCCTACTAATGATATAATCAAAACGACCTTCTGCACCAGTGAGCATACTTAGTGCTGTTAGTACTTCATATTTATCTTCACCCAAGCAAATAGCAGCACCATAAACAGCTAATAAATTATACGCATTAAACTCACCAATCAGTCTAAAATGCACTTCCATTTCGTTTACAAGCATTTGTAAACCCGTTAGTGCATTATCAAGAATTCTACCCTTAAAATCTGCCATAGTTTTTAAGCTATAGAAGTACTTTTTAGCTTGAGAATTTTGTAGCATAACAGCACCTCGTTTATCGTCTGCATTGCTTATGGCAAAAGCATTTGAAGGCAAATCGTCA
>JAYWCY010000067.1:0-8534 GCA_043780175.1 Chitinophagales bacterium | reverse complement strand
CCCATGGTTTCTAGGTGCCTATCAATACAGTTTTCTGTAATATTTAACTTGCCACCTTTAAACCATTCAATGGTTGGATCTTTAAAATTCCAGTTTAATACTTTGTCCCATTTTTTTCTCCAAGTAAAATTTTCGGCTATTTCGCCCCAAAATATTTCTGGCTCTTTTATACTCTTTTTATACGCTGCTTGATATTCTTCAAACGAATTAATCTGGTAAGGATATGACATGGCTCGTTAAATTGTAAAACGTTTGTTTAAGCCATGAAGGTAATTTGATGTAGGGTATAAATAAAATGAATTTATTAGCAATTAATGCGCAATACATGACAGGGCAGCACGGTTTGTAATAGATAAAGTGCTATTTTCCAAGCCTAAAACGATTTTAACTAACGCCTTATGGAATTAAACAAAAGTGCCATCCGAAAAGTAATCATGGCATCGTCAATGGGCACATTGATTGAATGGTACGATTTTTATATTTTTGGTAGCCTAGCCCCTATTATTGCATCGCAATTTTTTCCTTCTACAAATCCTACAGCAGCTTTACTTAGTACCTTAGCTACATTTGCTGCAGGCTTTATTGTACGCCCTTTTGGTGCATTGGTATTTGGTAGACTGGGCGATATTGTGGGTAGAAAGTACACGTTTTTATTAACATTGGTATTAATGGGCGGTTCTACATTTGCCATTGGCTTAATCCCTTCTTTCTCAAAAATTGGTTATGTAGCACCAATATTAGTATTGTTACTTCGCTTAATACAAGGTTTGGCACTTGGTGGTGAATATGGTGGCGCTGCTACTTATGTAGCCGAACATTCCCCTGCAAATAGACGTGGCTATTATACCAGTTGGATTCAAACTACGGCTACAATG
Organism: Chitinophagales bacterium; assembly: GCA_043780175.1. Taxonomy (GTDB): domain Bacteria; phylum Bacteroidota; class Bacteroidia; order Chitinophagales; family Chitinophagaceae; genus Parasediminibacterium. The sequence continues at coordinate 7,659 of JAYWCY010000067.1, read as the reverse complement.
GGCTTGTTTGTATCACTAGGTGTGATACTGCTTACTCGTAAATCATTAGGTGTAGATGCGTTTAACGACTGGGGCTGGAGGGTTCCATTTTGGGTATCAATTGCATTGGTTGGCTTATCTATTTACATCCGTCTTAAAATGAGCGAAAGCCCATTGTTTAGTAAAATGAAAGCTGAGGGTAAAACGTCTACCAATCCTCTAAAAGAAAGTTTTGGTAAAAAGCAAAATTTAAAGATGGTATTATTGGCATTATTTGGCGCTACCATGGGGCAAGGTGTGGTATGGTACACAGGTCAGTTTTATGCACAAAGTTTTATAGAAAATGTATGTAAAGTAGATTTTGAACAGAGCAGAACGATATTGATTTGGGCAATCGTTTTTGCAACGCCTGGTTTTGTAATATTTGGTGGCTGGAGTGATAAAGTGGGTCGTAAATGGATAATGCTGGTAGGTATGTTATTAGCGGTAGTTACATACAAACCCTTATTTTCTGGCTTGCTAGAGCAAAGCAATGAACGTAACAAAATAGAAATTATAGACAGCAAAAAAATAGAAGCTATTTCTTATCCTGTAAAAGATAGTAAAGAGTTCATAAGAGTGATCAAAACAACTAATTACTATGATGATGGGATGACCATTACCAAAGCCGTTAGAGATTCTAGCGAAGTGGCTACGCTTAGTTTAAAATCGCCAGTCCCTTTAACAACTGTAAAAACTTTAGGCAGTGGCAGCTATTGGAAAATGGTGTTCTTAGTTTTTATTATGATTGTGTATGTAACCATGGTTTATGGACCAATTGCAGCCTTTTTAGTAGAAATGTTCCCTACTAAAATCCGGTATACATCTATGAGTTTGCCATACCATATTGGTAATGGTGTGTTTGGTGGATTAACACCTTTTATTGCAACGTTATTAACTACTATTTACACTAACGATAAATTAGCAGGCTTATCGTATCCAATAATTATAGCAACAGTGTGTTTGGTAATTGGTGCGGTATATATTACTAATAAGAAAATAATCACTGATTCGGATGATTAAAATGATATTTAATGATGTGACTTTAATGTAAAAAACCACTTTAACATTCAGAAAAATCAGCTAATCAATCAAATCATTTAAATCATAAAATATATGAATGCAATTAAAAAATATCTCGGCATTATTTGGCTATTATTAGGACCTGTAAGTTTGTATTATTTGGTAATTACAGCTTGGCACGAAATGGAAAAGAAACCTATTATTGATACTAAAATTCAATGGGGTATTTTTATTGGAGTTTTTACGCCAATAGCCATTGGCTTAATGATTTTTGGCTGGTATGCATTACAAGGTGAGTACGACAAAGCAGAAGCCTAGACTTTAGACTTCATATAATATAACGGTGCTTTGTTCTTTTAATCTGAGAGCAAAGCACCGTTTGTTTTAACAGCCTTCAATACATTATTACTATTCAGCCTAACTTTGCTATCTCAATATGTGGCAATGACGACTTCAAGAAGCTTTAAAATATATTTATGGTTTGTACTGGCGAATGTGTTTTTGGTAATCCTAGCAGGTAGCGTTGTTCGTACTACTCAAAGCGGTATGGGTTGCCCAGATTGGCCTACATGTTTTGGCAGAGCCATTCCGCCAACTAAGGTAAAAGAAGTATTATTTCAGCCCAATCATATGTACAAAAAAGGGCAATTTATTATTCAAAACGATAGTCTTAAATATGCTTCAGTAAAGTTTGGAAGCACCACCACTTATAATGCTAAAGATTGGAAGCAATATGAGAAACACAACAATGCCGTATTTAGCGTAATAACGACTTGGATAGAATATATCAACCGCTTGCTTGGTGCTTTATTAGGCATATTTATAGCCATACAATTTATTTGGAGTTTGTTGTATTGGCGTCAGCAAAAACGTATCGCTTTGTTAAGTTTTGGGTTAATATTATTAACTGGGTTTCAGGCTTGGCTGGGTAAAACAGTGGTTGATAGTAATTTGGCTGCACTAAAAATATCCATACACATGTTTGGCGCATTGGCCATGGTATTTTTATGTTTGTATATTATGTTTTTGGTAAAAGGCAAACGCCTTGTTTTTACTACAAAAAAAATAGTTAATCTCAACTTGGTATTATTACTATTAGTATTTGTACAGATAATACTTGGAACTAATGTACGCACACAAATAGATACCATCGCAGAGCATTTGAATTACCTCAACCGCACTGGTTGGGTAGCGCAATTAAACTTTTATTTTTACATACATAGAAGCTTTTCTTTGGTAATAATGGCTTTGGCAATATATACCTATTTACAATCAAGGACAGTGTTTAAAACAGCCGTTCGCTTTAAAAATACCATTGGCATTATTTTACTAGAAATTGGTGTTGGTGTTGTGTTGGTGTATATTAATTTTCCTGCAGCAGCCCAGCCATTACATTTATTGGTATCATCAATATTAGCAGCAATCGTGTTTAACAATTTCTTACAATTGAAAGTAAAATAAATTGTACCTAAACTTACTATTTTACTTTACATTGTTGTGTCATAATCATGCATCTTCATGAAGAAATACCTTACTGGGTTTTGGTATAGTTTGCCCATACAATTGTTTTTATTACATTTTAAACGCTATCAGATTTTTCTATTATTCTGGTATATTTTATTTGCGACAATAGATGGTAATTTTATGAGCAGCTTTGGTGCTGTATCCTTGTTTTTAGCACCAGAATATATGGGCAATGTTAGCTTCTTTAGCTCGGCTTTTGTGGGCGTTGCAATCGGAGTGTTTATTATGAGTTGGAATATTACTACTTTTATTTTACATAGCAGGCTAGTACGTTTTTTAGCAACAACGGCACAACCGTTTTTAAAATATTGCATTAACAATGCAATCATTCCAATTATTTTTCTTGCTTTTTATCTGGCAAAAACTATAAAATACGAGCAGCAAGAAGAGTTTAATTCTATGGGCAATATTGCTATTTTAATAAGTGGTTTTGGTGTAGGCTTAATACTTGCCATTGCGACCGCATTTACATATTTTTTTACTGCCGATAAAACAATTTATAGAAGCATGGTTGCTATAATTACTAATGCCAACAAGCATTACAACCGTGTTATTAGCAGAAAAAAACTGCCAGCCAAGCATTACGAAATGCGAGTAGATTGGTTTTTTAGTGCACTGTTTCATATGCGGCAACCAAGAGATGTAAGACATTATTCAGATGATTATTTAGATAGTATTTTCAAGCGCCACCATCTAACTTCCGTTTACGCCATTTTAGTAGCTTTTCTGTTTTTAGTAGGCATTGGTTTCTTTTTAGATAATCCATTTTTCATCATTCCTGCGGCAGCTAGTATTACACTATTATTTGCCATATTGGTTGCAGTTGGTGGTGCATTTTCTATCGTACTAAAAAATTGGAGCATACCTGTATTACTTATCGCTTTTATACTGTTCAATTATTTGTACGAGCATGAATACTTTGACCCAAGAAACAAAGCGTATGGTTTGGATTATCAAACCAAAGAAGATAGACCACTTTACACTTCTGAAGCTATCAGAGTATTGTCTAGTGATGCTAATAAACAGGCAGACAAGCAGTTATTTTTACAGCGTTTAAACAATTGGAAGCAACTTCAACTCCAAAAAAAGCCAATACTGTATATTATTAATGTAAGTGGTGGTGGTACACGTAGTGCTACATTTACCATGAATGCTTTACAACGCATTGACAGTTTAATGCATGGTCGTTTAATGCAACAAACCATCTTAATCAATGGGGCTTCTGGTGGTATGCTTGGTGCAGCTTATTATCGTGAGTTGTATTTACAAAAGCAAAAAGACAGTAGTATTAATCTCTACAATAAAACTTATGTAGAAGATATTTCTAAAGACTTATTGAATCCTTTATTTTCTTCTTTTGTAGCGAGAGATATTTTAGGGCCAGCGCAAAAATTTACCACTAATGCTATGCAATATACCAAAGACAGAGGCTATGCATTTGAGCAACAATTAAACACAAATACCAATGGCATATTGGATAAGCTATTAAAAGATTACACAGCAGATGAAGCCAATGGTGTTATACCAACCATGCTCTACAACTCAGTAATAACAAGGGATGGCAGAAAAATGATTATCGGTACACAACCGGTTCGGTTTTTAATGCAGCCAGTTACAGATACTAATCGCTTAAATAATTACGAGCCAGATGCAATAGATTTTAATAGCTTTTTTGCCAATCAAGGTAGTAAAAATATTAGAGTGCTTAGCGCATTGCGTATGAACGCAACGTTTCCATATGTGTTGCCGAATGTATGGTTACCTACCAATCCAATTATCGATGTAATGGATGCAGGTCTGCGTGACAATTTTGGGCAAGAAAGCACTTTGCGATTTATAGAGACTTTTAAAGATTGGTTGCAAGCTAATACAAGTTCAGTGGTAATAATACAGCTAAGAGATAGAGCTGTGGATGATTGGGATAAACCACTAGATGGCAATAGCATTACTAGTTTTTTTACTAAGCCATTTTTATTGCTACAAAACAATTGGTTTAAAATGCAAGATTACTATCAGCATGATGCCATTGAATATTTGCACCGCAGTTATGGCTCTACCTTTAAACGTGTCTCTTTTCAGTATATACCTACCAAAGAAGCTGCAAGAGCTAGCCTTAGTTTTCATCTTACAAGCTCTGAAAAAAAGGACATTGCCGCTTCGCTAAATGATAGTATTAATATGGCAGCATTAAAGCAGCTAAAGGAAATTATTAAGCAGTATTGATAGCAACACAGATATAAGCGATTGAAACTGATTTTTATCAGTATACATCCTTTAAAATCAACGTTCCAATTGCTTCATCGCAGCTAAGCTTTTTTGTAAATAATCTTCTCGTACGGGCGAAAATACATCTAGCAATTTGCAATTAGTAATTGCTATACCACCATGCATGATATTGGATGGAATAATCGCTATATCACCTGATTCAAGCACTTTGGTTACGCCATCCACTGTTAACTCAAATTTACCAGATATCACTTGGCTTACTTGCTCATGTTGGTGGCTATGCAAGGGTATAGCACAGTTTATATCTACATCTATGAAGCTAAAAGTCATACTATCTGTATGGATAAATTGGGCATGATACCCCTTTATAATATCTGTTACAGGTACATCAGCTAATTGTAAAAATGGCATAACTATTATTTTAAAATAAAAGATGATTTTTTAATATGCGAACTTTGGGCAACAATTTTAAGGCATTTTTTGTCGATGCACCATGATAGATTGACCTACTAATTTCCATTGTCCGTTTATTTTTTCAAGTATTCTTATTTCAGACGTTGTTGTCTGCTTTCCCGTTGGCGAAGTAGATAATTCATCGTGGCTCACCCAAGCATCGTTACCATGTATACTAAAAGTATAATTACTGTTGATAGAAGTGCCGCCATCGCCCATATTTTTAGGCTCAGGGTTTACAACTTTTTCCAGCGGAACATTTATCACCATACCATCAGCTGTAGAAACAAGCATTTTTGAATATGGCTGAATATGCCAGCAAGTAGCATGTGCAGTTACATCTTTAGCCCGCCATGTAGCAGACTCTTTTTCTAGTAATGCTTTGATAGCAATTTCTTCTTTATTAGATTGACTATAACTGGTAAGTGTTATACAAATAGACGCTACCAAATAAAATAATTTTTTCATACAATAAGATGTAATAAGTTGGCAATAAATATGACACAATATAGTAGAAACGCTGATAAGGATAATCATATTCGCTATTCTAAGCTTTATATTTGTTTGCACTAAGATTTTAAATTTGGATTTATGTCAAGTAGTGGTATTTTAGGTTTCATACTTATTGTTATCAATATTATTGTCTCGTACAAAGGGTTTACCAATCAACTATTTTTTGAGGGGTACAAGTTTGAGGTTGACAAAATATTGGTTAATAAAGATTATAAGCGTTTAATAACTGCTGGTTTTCTACATGTAAGCTGGACGCATTTGTTTTTCAATATGTTTACTTTGTATGCTTTTAGTGGCAATTTGGAAGCATATCTAGGCAGTATACAATTTTTGCTCATCTATTTTACAAGCCTCATTGGCGGTCACTTATTATCCCTTTTAATCCACAAGCATCATAGCGATTATTCTGCTGTAGGTGCTTCTGGTGCAATATCTGGTGTGGTATTTACCTGCATTGCCCTCTTTCCTGGTATGGATATTTTAATTTTTGGCTTCGCTATACCTAGCTGGTTATATGGCATTGTATATATTGCTATTTCTATTTATGGAATTAAATCAAAGAAAGACAATATTGGCCACGAAGCACATTTGGGTGGTGCCTTAATTGGCATGACGGTAGCACTTATACTATCGCCAGCTTCGTTTATAAATAACTATATTACTATTGTAATTATAGCAGTGCCCACGCTCATTTTTATTTACCTTATTATTACCAAACCTAGCCTATTATTGATAGATAATTTTTTTGTAAAAAAACATACAACGTATTATTCAATTGATCATAAATACAACGTAGAAAAGCGTAATAAGCAACAAGAAATTGACTTTATACTTGATAAAATAAACCGTAGAGGTATAGATAGTTTGAGTAAAAAAGAAAAAGAAGCACTTAATGATTACGCTAACAATTCTTAATTAAACCGATGTCATCTAATTGCTACAAAATTTCTTTTAAACTCTCTTCAACGGCTTTAATAGTCGCATCCAAATCAGGGTAACTCAATGCATTATTTAAGAACCAACTTTCAAAAGCACTTGGTGGCAAATACACACCACGACGAAGCATTGCATGAAAAAAATGTTTAAATAATTCGTTATTAGCGGCTGCAGCACTGGTAAAATCTGTAACAGGTTTATCGCTGAAATGGATACTCAACATAGAGCCTAAATGATTGATTACATAAGGTATCCCTGATGCATATAACACCTTATCTAACCCTTCTTTTAAGTATAAAGTTTTGGCATCCAATTCATCCAAAATTTCTGGTTGATTATTAAGAATAGACAGCAATGTATAACCCGCAATCATCGCAATTGGGTTACCACTTAAAGTACCCGCTTGATATACGTTACCTAGTGGTGCCACTACTTCCATGATATGGCGTTTACCACCAAAAGCACCCACTGGCAACCCTGCCCCTATCACTTTGCCGTAAGTCACTAAATCAGCATCTACTTTTAGCTTCTCTTGCACACCACCTCTAGCCAATCTAAAGCCAGTCATTACTTCATCAAAAATCAGTAGAATATTATTTTCATCACATATTTTACGCAAGCCTTCTAAGAACCCTTCTATTGGTAAAATGCAACCCATATTACCAGCTACAGGTTCTACAATAATGGCTGCAATTTCATTCATATTCTCTGCTACCAAAGCTTTTACCGCATCTAAATCGTTATAAGCACAGGTGAGTGTATCATTTGCTACACCAGCCGTGATGCCTGGCACTGTTTGGATATTAAGTGTGGCCATACCACTTCCTGCTTTTACTAAAAAACTATCGGCATGGCCATGATAGCAGCCTTCAAATTTAATAAACTTGTTTTTACCAGTATAACCACGAGCCACACGCAAAGCACTCATGCAGGCTTCTGTACCGCTACTTACCATACGTATCAAGT
>JAYWCY010000066.1:0-3277 GCA_043780175.1 Chitinophagales bacterium | reverse complement strand
ACGTAAACTACGGGCAGCTTGCGTACCAGAATAATCAAACTCACAAGCCTGACCAAAAATAATTGGGCCAGAGCCAATAATTAAAACCGATTTAATTGAACTGTCTTTAGGCATGGTAGAGATTTGTTAACCAACTTTAGAACACACATTTGGCTGCTGTTGCGTCGCACACTTGTGCGTTCATATCGCTGGTTGAGCTAAAAAATAAAATTGTGCAAATGTAAGGGTGTGGTACAAAAAAGAGGTCTTAAATTTTGATAAAAGTCATTATGGGGATAATAGTTTACATTAGCCGCCTTACAGTAGCAAGTTAGTAGTTGCATTGACAACAAATTAGCTCTCCTCCTGTTATTTTTACATCAATACAAATACATTTTAATTTATGGCGGTATTAAAAGAAGGCAGCAAAGCCCCAGCATTTAAAGCAATTGATCAAAATGGCAAAAGCATTGCCCTTAAAGACTTTATAGGTAAAAAAGTAATCTTATATTTCTATCCAAAAGATGATACACCAGGCTGCACAGCGCAAGCTTGCAACCTGCGAGATAACTATCAATTATTATTAGATAAGGGTTTTGCAATTATTGGCGTAAGTACCGATAATGTAAAAAGTCACAAGAAATTTGAAGAAAAATACGAATTACCTTTTTCATTAGTAGCTGATGAAGACAAGAAAATTGTAGATGTGTACAATCTTTGGGGCGAGAAAAAATTTATGGGTAAAACCTATATGGGCACAACTCGTACTACGTTTTTGATAGATGAAACTGGCAAGATTAAAAAAATAATAGCTAAGCCAGATACCAAAAATCACACAGAAGAAGTATTGGCTGCTTGGGATGAAGCATAAGCAAATACTTCTCAGTACATTTATGCGTCACATTACTAATATTTGACCACTGAATACACTGTTATGAATAAATTACTATTACTATGGCTGATGTGCTTTTGCATCAGCCATTCTTTTTGCCAGAAAATAGATAAAAAACTAACCAAAGAGATTACCACCTTACTAGATGGCTTTAAAGGAAACATTGGTATTTATGTGCATGACTTAAACAGCAACAAAACCGTAGCTATAAATGCCGACAGTATTTTTCCTACAGCTAGTATGGTAAAAGTGCCCATTCTTATTGGCATAATGGATAAAATTGATAAAGGTGTATTAAGCTACCACCAAACATTAACTTACAAAGACAGTTTGCTGTACGCAGGCTCAGATATTTTGGGTTCATTTAAAACCAACGAACAAATTGCGTTAAGTAAAGTGATATTGCTAATGCTATCAACTAGTGATAATACTGCTAGCCTTTGGTTGCAAAGCTTGGCAGGCGGCGGCACACATATTAATCAAATAATGGATAGCCTTGGTATGACAATCACCCGGGTAAATAGCAGAACACAAGGCAGAGAAGCCAATAGAACAGTATTTGGTTGGGGACAAACTAGTCCAAAAGAAATGGCAACATTGATGGAAAAAATAGTGAAACATCAAATTATTAGCGATAGCGCCAGCGAAAAAATGTTACGCCTTTTGGGTAGAAATTATTGGGATGAACAAGCCGTTTCGCAAATACCATCTGATGTATTTGTTGCTAGTAAAAACGGTGCAGTAAACGCCAGTAGAAGTGAAATAATGTTTGTAAATGGTAAGCGAGCCAAATACATTTTCTGCATTTGCACCAAAAATAATACCGACGAAAGCTGGAATGCAAGCAATGAGGCTTGGGTAATTACTAGAAAAATATCTGCATTACTATGGCAGAAATACCACTAACCAAAGACATTGGAGATAGGCAATATGAAGCAGCCAACATTTACCAAAATATTAATGCAATGGAACGAGGCAGACAATGACCGACCTATGCCTTGGAAAGGCGAAACCGACCCTTATAAAATTTGGCTCAGCGAAATTATTTTACAACAAACACAAGTAAAACAAGGCTGGGGTTATTACGAACGTTTCATTAACAACTACCCTACTATTCAGCAATTAGCAGCTTCAAAAGATGAAGCCGTTTTTAAATTATGGGAAGGCTTAGGCTATTATAATCGCTGCAAGAATTTATTATTTACTGCAAGGTATATTACCGATAACCTAGGCGGTAAATTTCCCAATACATACGATGAAATATTGGCACTAAAAGGTATTGGCCCTTACACAACTGCAGCCATTGCTTCATTTGCATTTAACTTGCCTTATGCCGTTGTAGATGGTAATGTGTTTAGAGTATTGGCAAGAGTATTTGGCATAGATACAGCCACAGACAGCACCAAAGGCAAACAGGAATTTACGGTACTTGCCAATAAAGTGCTAGACCAACAAAAACCAGGCATTTATAATCAGGCCATTATGGATTTTGGTGCAACGGTTTGTAAACCATTTGCACCGCTTTGCAATACATGCCCATTACAAACTACTTGTATTGCTTACCAGAAAGGCAGTGTAAATTTATTACCCATAAAAGAGAAAGTACTTACTAAAAAGAGCCGTTGGTTGTACTATTTTATTATAGAATGCGATGGCAAAGTATTGGTACATAAACGTACAGCCAATGATATTTGGCAAAGCTTGTATGAATTCTATATACTAGAAGCTAATGAGCAACAAGATTGGACGGAAACACAAGTGCATCAATGGTTTCAGCAGCAATTGAGTATTAAGAAAGTGAACTTAGTAAGCGTATCACCCTTAAAAAGACAACAGTTAACACACCAATTAATTAAGGGACAATTTATAAGTGTAAAACTCACAACAATACCTAAATTATTAGCGCATTACGAATGGGTAGATGTAAATGGTTTAAGTGAATTGGCTTTCCCTAAATTCATTAATCAATATTTAGAAACGCCAAGTTTACAAGGCAATTTATTTTAAGCAAAATTTTTAAAACAGCACATCGCTATAGACTTCAACCTTGTCAAATATAGCTTTGGCAAATGGGCAAAGTGGTATAATTTTAAATCCTTTTTCACGGGCAAATTCTACTGCTTTATGCACTAGTTGCTTACCAACACCTTTGCCGCCTAAAGCATCACTTACTGCTGTATGGTCAATAATCATTTTGTTACCAGCCCATACATATGTCATTTCTGCTAAAATGGTTTCACCTTCTTGTATATAAAAAGCACCTTTTTTACCATCCTCTTTTTGCAATATTTCCATAATTGTGGTTAGTTAATTTTATAGCATAGCAGCCACTATTGATTGTTGAATAACTACAAATTCTTCTTTGGTAAAATTCAATTTTTTATTACCCAGATTCACATCATTTGC
>JAYWCY010000065.1:0-3209 GCA_043780175.1 Chitinophagales bacterium | reverse complement strand
AACAGTGGTACCAATATCTCTACCATCCATTACAATGCCTTTTCTTTCGCCTAGTTTTTGTTGTTGCGCTACCGCAAATGCGCGTACTTCTTTTACTGCTGCTACTTCACTTACATTTTCGCTTATCAGCATTTCACGAATCAACACTTCTACATTTTCATCATTCATAATCATATCGCTCGAACCATCAATATCATTATACAAAAAATCAAGTGTAATATTTTGTAACGCAGCTAGCACTTCTTCTGTAATATTCCAATCAATATGGTTTCGTAAAAAATATAATGTGATAGCACGATACATAGCACCACTATCTACAAATACATAGTTTAGTTCTTTTGCCAATTGCTTAGCCAAAGTGCTTTTACCGCAAGATGAATAACCGTCTACAGTGATGATGATTTTACGCATAATAGTATTTCACGCAAAGGAACGAAGAATACAGAGGACACAGAGTTGATTTGTAGTGCTTTAGTTAATCTATTTTAAGAAAAAGATATACCCATTTTTATTTATGTCCTTGTGAATTATTGGTGAATTTTTCAAAGTCATTGAAACTAATTTCTTCTAAGTCAATTTCAAAAGCAATGGTTTGGTTTTGAATTGTTTCTAAAATTTGTTCATAACCACATTTTAATCCTAATTCAAATTCATTTTCTGGATTCATGTTTTGAATTTGTTCCTTGATTAGATAAATCAAGTCTCTAAATAATGTATGTATTTTTCTTGCTCCATTTTAGTGTCAAAAGTAAATACTAATATTTGTATATTTTTCAGAGTCAACTTGTTCTGTGTTCATTTGGTGACGCAGAACTATTGCATTAACCAAACAAATCAACTAACCTTTAAAAAGTAGCTACGTACGCTTTTATTTTAGCTTGCAACTCAGCACTTACAGGCGTTACAGGCAAGCGTAGTTCATTTTGCAATAAACCAAGTTCATACATAAATGCTTTTACGCCAGCAGGATTATTTTCTACAAAGAGCATATCGTAAGCTTCTAAGAACTTGTAATGTGTTGGTCTTGCAGCAGCAAAATCACCTTTTAAGCAAAGACGAATCATATCTGAAAGCAATTTAGGAAATGCATTAGCTGCTACGCTGATAACACCATCAAAGCCAAATGCAATTTGTGGTAAAGCAATTTCATCGTCGCCGGTTACTACTAAAAAATGTTCAGGCCTGTCTCGTATAATTTGCAAGCATTGCGCCATATCGTTGTGGGCTTCTTTAATACCACCAATATTAGGCACTTCACTAGCCAATCGTAAAGTGGTTGCTGCTGCCATATTTCTGCCGGTTCTACCAGGTACATTGTACAACAAAATTGGTTTTGACGATGCTTCTGCCAATGCTTTATAATGTAAAAACAACCCTTCTTGCGATGGCTTGTTGTAGTATGGTGAGGCACTTAAAACCGCAGCCACATTATCTAAAGGAAATTCTTCTAAATCTTTTATTAGCGATGCTGTGTTATTACCACCAATACCTACTACTACTGGTACACGTTTATTTACCACATCAAGCGTTACATCTAAAATTGCTAGCTTTTCATCTTTAGTTAAAGTAGATGTTTCACCGGTAGTACCTAGTGTTACTATGTATTCTACACCACCATCAAAAAGGTGGTTTACAACGCTTTCAAGGGCTTTGAAATCTACACTTGAATCGCTTTTAAATGGCGTAACTACTGCCACACCTGTACCTGAAAGTAATGAACGAAGAGACATTAATATTTATGAGTTATGAGTTAAGAATTATGATATAATTGTACAAAATTACTATGGCTTATAAAATTATAAAACTGGCATGAATAAAGTTATAATTGTTGCAGTGTGCGACGCATATACAGTTGATTGGAATTACCAATGTTCGTCTCAAAAAACTACAGGATTATCACTTTTTACTTTTTATGTAATTAAACAGTGGCCATTTCTGCTGCTGGAATTTCTTCCCAGAAGCCCATGGTTCCATATTTTTCAATTCTATTATTGATGCGGGTTTCAGGATCTATTAGCTTAAGCTGTGCCAAAGATGCTATAATAACATTTTTTAGCATTGCTGCGGCTTCTGTATAATCCCAATGTGCACCTCCAATTGGTTCTGATACAATTTCATCTACCAAGCCAAAGCCTTTCATATCAAGACTTGTAAGGCGCAATTGTTCTGCTGCGGTTTCACGTTTATCTACACTGCGCCACAAAATAGAGCTACAACCTTCTGGCGAAATAACGGTGTACCAGGTATTTTCCATCATCAATACTTTATCACCAACACCGATACCCAATGCACCACCACTAGCTCCTTCGCCAATGATAACACAAATAACGGGTACTTTTAAACGAATCATCTCAAAGATATTTCTGGCAATCGCTTCACCTTGACCACGTTCTTCGCCTTCTAAGCCTGGATAAGCACCTGGTGTATCAATAAACGTAATAATAGGTTTATTGAATTTCTCTGCTAGTTTCATTAAGCGCAATGCTTTACGATAACCTTCAGGCTTAGCCATACCGAAATTTCTTTGTTGGCGCATTTTGGTATTAATTCCTTTTTGCTGACCAATCACCATTACAGTTTCGCCATTTAATTCCGCAAACCCACCAACCATCGCTTTATCATCGGCAAAATTTCTATCGCCGTGAAGTTCTATAAAGTTGGTCATCATCTTCTCGATGTACTTAAAAAGGTAAGGTCTATCGGGATGACGACTTAGTTGTACCCGCTGCCAAGGTGTTAAATGCTCGGTAATTTCTCTGCGCTTATCAACAATAGAATGCTCTAATTGCGCAATGGTACTACTATAATCTATTTTAGGATTTTTATCAGCTAGCTTTTTTGTTTGTTCAATCTGCTCATACAAATCCTTTATCGGTTGCTCGAATTCTAAAAATTGTCTGTTGGGGTACTGGGGCATAATGCTATCAGTTGAGGCGGTAAAATTAGGGGAACAAAAAATTTTAAGAAAAGATTTGTTTGTAAAGAGATTTCACCCTTATATTTGCACCCCAAACAGCGGAAAAGGGTTGGTAGTTCAGTTGGTTAGAATGCCGCCCTGTCACGGCGGAGGTCGCGGGTTCGAGTCCCGTCCAGCCCGCAAATTGGTTATCTAAAGCCTTGTAAATCAATTGATTACAAGGCTTTTTTATTGCTTGGTACAACATAGGTACAACAAATTGAAAAAAACTATTTAAATGGTAAATGTTGTA
>JAYWCY010000064.1:0-2461 GCA_043780175.1 Chitinophagales bacterium | reverse complement strand
GTTTACATTCTTACCGATTAAAATTCGAGCTATATGGCGAGACCTATAGCCTTGAAGCTGAGCCACCAAAGGATTTAAGCGCATTACTTAAGCAGCTACGTAAGTGGAGAAAAGGGTAGATGAGAGGAACATCGATGACACTGATTTAGGCAGACTAAAACGGATTCTATGATTTTTCATTAAAATCATTTTCTTCATTTAATAAGAGGGACTACTTATCTTTCGTTATCAAAACAAACAACATGAAACTATTGCTAATTGCCTGTCTACTTTCCTTATCGTCAGTAATTATTGCCCAAAAAACTTATATCTATTGCGGGCAATTGGTAGATGCCAAAGCTGCCACCATGCTTAAAGAAATGACCATAGTAGTTGAGAAAAACAAAATTGTAGATGTGCAGAAAGGCTATATACCAGCTACAGCCAACGATAAAACAATTGATTTAAAAAACCTTACGGTAATGCCAGGTTTAATAGATGCACATGTACATATGGATCATGAAACCAACCCAAACAGGATGTTGGCTTTTCAGCAAAACAAGGCTGATATTGCTTTTGGCGCTATTCAATATTCAAAAACAACTTTAATGGCCGGGTTTACTACTGTTAGAGACCTTGGCGGTTCGGTAAGTATTGCTATTCGTAATGCCATAAATAAGGGTCAAATTATTGGACCTAGAATTTATGCAGCTGGTAAAATCATTTCTAGTACAGGAGGTCATGGCGATGCAATCAATGGTTTGCGGGAAGATTTAATGCAGCTAACAGAATTAAATAGTGATGTCGTAAACGGTGTAGATGAATGTATAAAAGTTGTAAGGCAACGCTATAAAGAAGGCGCAGATTTAATAAAAATCTGCTCTACTGGTGGTGTACTAAGTTTAGAGAAAGATGGTAGTGGTGCGCAGTTTTCTGAAGAAGAAATTAGAGCTATTGTAACCACTGCAAAAGATTATGGCATGCGTGTAGCCTGTCATGCACATGGTGCAGAGGGCATTAAACGTGCGGTTCGCGCGGGTGTAACTTCTATAGAGCATGGGACTTATATAGACGATGAAGCCATTGCCCTAATGAAAAAAATGGGTACTTACCATGTACCCACTATTGTTGCTGGTAAATCTGTAGCTGATTCTGCTAAAAAACCAGGCTATTTTCCTGAAATTATTGCTGCAAAAGCCACAATTGTTGGAGGGTTGATACAAGGCGCTTTTGCCAAATCTTACAAAGCTGGTGTGAAAATAGCATTTGGTACAGATGCTGGCGTATATGCCCATGGTAAAAATTGGATGGAATTTGTATACATGAATGAGGCTGGTATGCCTGCCCTAGAAACCATTCAAGCTGCAACAGTAAAGGCGGCTGATTTAATTGGTATCAGCGATTTAGTTGGTACCATTGAACCCAACAAACTAGCAGATATTGTAGCTGTTGATGGTGACCCAACTAAGGATATTAAAGTAATGGGTAAAGTGAAATTTGTTATGAAAGATGGTGTGGTTTATAAAACTGCGAATTAGGTTTTTATTACCAGCTTATTATTACCATGCTAGTTCGTTGCGTTATATAGTTAGAAACTATACAATTCGAGTAACTACTATTCAATCATTTTTATTATCATACTTACAATATTTATTCATGAATAAGGTATACGTATTACTCTGTTTGTTTTGCGCTACTACTATTGGTAAAGCGCAAGGCTTGTCTGTTATTGAGCAAAAAATTATCGCCTATATCAATCAGCATTTGCCACAAGCACAGAAATTACTGGTAACAACAGTTAATATTAATAGCGGCACTTTAAATATAGAAGGTGTAAAAAAAGTAGGGGCAATTTACAGTGCAGAACTTGAAAAAGCTGGCTTAAAAAGTGAGTGGATAGCCCTGCCTGATAGCTTACATAGAGCTGGGCATTTGGTAGCTACCAAAAAAGGTAGTAAGGGAAAACGTGTGTTTATTATTGGACATTTAGATACGGTTTTTGAACCTGATATGCCCGCCAATCCTTGGAAAATATTGAACGATTCTACCGCAACTGGGCAAGGTGCCAACGATATGAAAGGTGGTGATGTGGTTGCTATCACTGCGTTACAAGCTTTAAACAGTTTGGGTTTAATGGATGATGTGTCCGTTTCCGTTTATTTTACTGGTGATGAAGAAAGGGCGGGCACACCTGTAAGTGTGAGCCGTAAAGATTTTATAGATCGTGCCAAACAATGCGATGTGGCTTTGGGTTTTGAGACTGCTGTTGGCTTAAATACCGTGGCTACTGCTCGTCGGGGTGCTAGTAGTTGGAAGTTGAATGTAACAGCTAAAACAGGGCATTCTTCGGGTATCTTTAGTAATGGCTCCGGCTTTGGTGCTATTTATGAGGCAGCAAGAATTTTAGAGGCGTTTCGTTTGCAGTTAAGTACTGAAAAATACCTCACGTTTAACCCAGGCTTAATTGTTGGTGGTTCTGAAG
>JAYWCY010000063.1:0-7369 GCA_043780175.1 Chitinophagales bacterium | reverse complement strand
TCTAACAAATTTTTTAATGGCATTACCTTAATTTGAATATTGTAGATCATGGTTAAATGATTTGAATGGTTTAATAAATAATACAACTTTTTTATGTCTTTGGCGATTTAAATACCAACGAGATAATCACGTAGGCTGCAAATGTAATTGGTACAGCCATCCAATTAAAAAATAATGCTGACACAATTGCTACCACTGCCATAATAATAAATGGCAAAAAGCTTTTAACCGTTGCATTTTTAAACTTTAAAGCCAGCATTGGCAAGGTTGACACCATTAGATAACTAATGATAATAATAACTGCATACCAAAACCATTTATTCAGCAATAAATTAATAATCCAATCTGCCTGACTAGGATGCCAGAATATTAAAGGAAAAGCTGCAATTAGTAAACCTACTGCAGGTATTGGCACACCTTTAAACCCATAAGATTGTTCAGTATCAATATTAAATCTCGCCAAACGATAGGCGCCTGTACATGGCAATAAAAACGCAGGCATTAACCACAACGTATTTACATCTAATCCATTGGCCTGCTGCGAAAAACTTAGGCGCAAAAACTGGTAGATAATCATACCAGGTGCTACCCCAAAACTTACTACATCTGCCAAACTATCTAGCTGTTTGCCAAGTTCAGACGGCACTTTTAGAAGCCTTGCTACAAAGCCATCAAAAAAATCAACCACAGCAGCAATTGCTATAAATACACTTGCCATCACTATTTTTTCAGGAATAATTACCAAGCTATTATCAGTAGAAATAGTTAACCCAGTTTGCACAGTAGCAATAATAGCTAGGCAGCCAAAAAATAGGTTTAGTAAAGTGAACATGTTGGGAATTTGCTTAATCATAATAAGTCGATAGTCCATGGTCGATAGACGATGGTAGTTAATCTTTAATTGAGTTGATGAGAGATTGCAGCATTTTTACCAAAGTTTCTATCTGCAAATAGAATTTATTAAAATCATCATTACCAATATAGTTTCTTCGTTTTGCAAGAAATAAGCAACCAACTACTTCTAAGGCAGACCTATTTGCAATTCTCAAAAATCTCTTAAACTCAAGATTACTTAAACCTGTAGAACCTTCTACAATATTTAAAGAAACTGAGTCCACAGCTCTTTTAATTTGGCTAGACAAAGAATACAATTCGTGTTTTGGAAATGTCTGAGCAAGCTTATCAACATCATCAGCCAAATCAAGCGAAGCTTGCCAAACTTTTAAATTCTCAAACTTAAATGCCATGTTTTATAAATATATTTCGCACATATTTTACTATATGTCGGTACTATCGTCTGTGGTCTATCGACTATCGTCAATCTCTATCTCTTCATTATTCTCTCAATCTCTTCCACTGTAATTGGAATATTTTTCATCAAATCGATATTACCGCCTTTGGTAATCCAAAAATTATTTTCTATGCGAATACCCATTTGCTCTTCCTCTATGTAAATACCTGGCTCTACTGTAAACACCATGCCTGCTTTAATTGGTTCTGTTCTAGTACCAAGGTCATGCACATCTATACCTAAATGGTGCGAAATACCATGATACAAATATTTTCTGTAAGCCATATTGTTCTTGTCTTCGTTCTTTACATCGGCTTTAGTAATTAAGCCAATTTTTATAAACTGTTTGGTTGCTTCATCACCTACTTTATCGGTATAATCTAGTATGGTAATGCCAGGTTTTAAAAGCCCTTTGGCATAATTGTGTAAATGCAAGCAAGCATTGTACACTTCTTTTTGACGTTTGCTAAACTTACCGTTTACAGGTATCGTTCTGGTTAAATCTGCACAGTAGCCGCCATATTCTGCACCAAAATCCATCAATATCAATTCACCATCTTTACATGCTTGGTTGTTACTTACATAATGCAAGGTTCTAGCTCTATCGCCACTGGCAATAATGCTACCATAAGCCTCGCCAGTAGCACGGTTACGTAAAAACTCGTGGTAAATTTCTGCTTCAATTTCGTATTCCATTACGCTCGGTTTTACAAACCTACACACACGTTCAAATGTCTTTTGGGTAATGTCAATAGCGGTTTGTAATACTTCAACTTCTTCTTTGGTTTTAATACCTCGCAATGCCTTCATCAGCTTTGCTGCGCGTAGGTAATTGTGCAGTGGATAACGACTTTTCATCTCGTCTATAAAACGATAATCACGGCTACGCACCAAACTCGCTTTTCTATCATTCTCGTTACTATCTAGGTAAATATTATCTGCCAAATGCACCCATGTTTGTAACAACGCATCAATACTATCTAACCAAACAATGGTTTTTATGCCCGAAATTGTGGTGGCTTCATTGGCACGAAGGCGTTTGCCATCCCATTTTTCTTTTAGTTCATTTGGGCGCGCCAATACCAATACCTCACGGTATTTTTCATCGTAGCAGTCTGGGTATAAAATCACCATACTATCTTCTTGTTCTACACCTGTTAACCAATACAAATCGCTATTTTGTTTAAAGCGATGAATGGCATCACCGTTACTAGGAAACTCATCGTTGCTTACAAAAATGGCAATACTATTTGGCTGCATTTCCTTAGCAAAACGTTTACGGTTAGTAATGAAAATATTGGGATTAAGTGGTAAATATTTCATGTGGGTAATTTAAGGTTGCAATATACGTAGAGACACAACGCATTGTGTCTCTAATCGTGATATGAATATTTGGCAATATTTTTCATCATAAATAACAAAAAATATATAAACGCAATGCATTACGTTTATACAACAAATATTATTTTTGACCATATCAAAACGGATGAGATTGTTATGGACAAATTCAACAACAAATACCGCATACCATCTGCTCGGTTACAATATTGGGATTATGCTGCCATGGGTGCTTATTTTATTACTATTTGTACAAAACATAGAATCCATTTCTTTGGCAATATTACAAACGGTGCAATGCAATTATCACCCTTAGGTAGCATTGTACAACAAGAATGGTTAAAAACATTTGAACTACGAACCGATATGGCATTAACCATGGGTGCATTTGTTGTAATGCCGAATCATTTTCACGCCATTGTTATTATTGGAGCAAATGCATATAATACGGGTGATGGTGGTGGTTGGGACGCAACGCGTTGTAGAGACGCCATGCGCGGCAACTCTACAAAAACGGGTGATACAGACGCCATGCATGGCGTCTCTGCGTTCGCACCACAATCAAAAAATTTGGCATCACTTGTTCGTAGATTTAAATCTGCTGTAACAACCCATGCTCGTAAAATGGGTGATTCAGATTTCAATTGGCAACCACGTTATCACGACCATATTATTCGTGATACTGCTTCTTTCGATACTATTCAACAATACATTGTAAATAATCCTGCAAAATGGGATGCCGATACATTTAATGTACATTTATTGTAGAGACGCCATGCGTGGCGTCTTATATATGACGTCTATTATATTGCGAAAAAAGATATCAGGCGTGGCGTCTCTACAGACAAAAATAATTTATAAAAATTTCAATACTTCAGCACCCATTGCAGCTGTACCTAAAAGCTTGTCAGCAGGTGTATTTGCATCAGCAATATCACGTGTTCTGTAACCTTCTTTCAATACTTTATCAACAGCACTAATTACTAATTCAGATTCTTCTTTCATACCGAAAGAAATATCTAACAACAACGCAGCCGATAAAATTGAAGCCAAAGGATTGGCAATACCTTTACCAGTAATGTCGTGTGCAGAACCATGAATAGGCTCGTAAACACCTGTGCCATCACCAATAGAAGCAGAAGCCAACATACCCATAGAACCTGCAATTTGAGAAGCTTCATCAGTTAAAATATCTCCAAATAAATTGGCAGTAACTACAACATCAAATTGTTTTGGATCTTTAATTAACATCATGGCACAAGAGTCAACAAACTGATGTGTTACTGCAACTTCTGGATAATCAAGCGCTACTTTTTGTACCACTTCACGCCATAAACGGCTTGTTTCTAAAACGTTGGCTTTATCAACTGACATTAGTTTTTTACCACGCGTCATGGCAGCATCAAAAGCTTTACGAGCAATACGATCAACTTCAAAACGGCTGTATTCAGCTACATCAAAAGCAGTATCGCCATCATTCTTGCGGCCTTTTTCACCAAAATAAATATCACCAGTTAATTCACGGAAAAACAGAATATCAGCACCTTTTAAAATTTCGGGTTTAATGCTGGATGCTGATAACAATTCGTCGAACAATTTAATGGGGCGAAGATTTGCATATAAGCCTAACTCTTTGCGCATTTTCAACAAACCTTGCTCTGGACGTACTTTAGCAGTAGGGTCATTGTCATATTTTGGATGACCAACTGCGCCAAATAAAATAGCATCAGAGGCTTTCATTTTTGCCAAAGTTTCTTCGGGCAAAGGATTACCAGTAGCTTCTATAGCAACGTGGCCAATTAAGGCTTCATCGTATGTAAATTCGTGATTGAATTTAGCTGCTATTTTGTCTAACACTTGTTTACCTACCGCAGTTACTTCCTGACCAATACCGTCACCAGGAACTATTAAGATGTGTTTTTTTGCCATAATTATAAGAGGCATTGAGGCAAAAGGCAATGAGGCAAAAAGTGAAAACCTTGCATCAAAAACACGATTACTTTTAAGCCATTTTAATTGTTAATGTATTTTTTTAATTAGTGAAATCAACATCAATTCTATTTCTTTTGTTAGCGTTGAAATTTGTGTAAAATTTTCTAATACGATATATTTTAAGTTGTACCCAATTTCTAGTTGGGTTTGTAATTCAAATAGTAAACCCGCTGCAATTTGTAAAAAATCGTTTATAATCCCCTGTCGAATTTCTTCCATAACCTTCTGCAATATTACTAGGTATTGACACCGCACATCGTCTTAGCTGGTTTGTTAATCCGTATTATTCAGCTTGTGGGAAAGAACTTATTAGCTCATAAATCCTTGTTACATGGCTCATTGACTTTTGCCAAATAATCAAATCCCTGTAACTATTTATTTGCATAGTTGTTTTCGTTTATCGCTTTTGCCTTATGCCTCTTTGCCTTTCCCCCTTTGCCTTCTAAATTATATTTAACATTTTTTGCGTTGCTTTAATAGCTGCCACCGTTTGGTCACTATCAAGGCCACGTGTTTTAAATTCTTTACCATTTTGCAACCATGTAATAATGGTTTCGCACAAAGCATCTGACTTGCCACCAGGCGGAATACGAACGGTGTAATCTGTTAATACTGGTAGTTCTAATCTCTTTTGTTTGTATATCTTTTTTAAAGCATTTACAAAAGCATCGTACTGACCATCACCTTGTGCGTGTTCTTCAAATATTTCATTATTGATACTAATTCTTAATGTAACAGAAGGACGCAAATCTTTTGAATGTGTGAGGACATAGTTTTCAATCTGTACTTTTTCTTCAATAGTATTACTATCTAAAATATCAGAGATAATGTATGGCAAATCGGCCTGAGTAACCATTTCTTTTCTGTCACCCAATTCAATAATACGTTGGGTCACTTTCTTTAGATCATCATCAGATAATTGAATACCCAACTGCTGTAAGTTATTTTCTATATTGGCTTTGCCACTGGTTTTACCTAAAGCATATTTACGTTGACGACCAAAACGTTCTGGCATCAAATCGTTAAAATACAAGTTGTTTTTCTTGTCACCATCTGCATGAATACCAGCTGTTTGCGTAAATACGTTTTCACCAATAATCGGTTGATTATCTGATATACGAAACCCCGAAAAAGTTTCAACCAATTTGCTGACAGAATACAAAGATTTTTCAACAACAGAAGTCTTTACATCTTTTACAAAATCGTTCAATACAGCTATGGTACTAGATAATGATGCATTGCCTGCTCTTTCACCCATGCCGTTTACCGTAAGGTGTAAGCCCTTGGCACCAGCTTTTACACCTGCCAAAGCATTGGCTGTACCTAAGTCATAATCGTTATGTGCATGAAAATCAAAATGCGTATTTGGATATCTTGCTACCAATTCACCCACAAATGCTGTTACTTCTGATGGAATTAATACACCCAATGTATCGGGCAATAAAATACGTTTTACAGATTGTGCAGTTAAAAAATCTAGGTACTGTAACACATAAGCTTTTGAGTTGCGCATACCATTGCTCCAATCTTCTAAGTACACATTGCAGGTAATGCCTTTGCTATTTGCCAAAGCAATCACTGCGGCTATTTCGTCGAAATGTTGTTGAGGTGTTTTTTTAAGTTGATGTGTCAAGTGATTTAAAGAACCTTTTGTCAATAAATTCATCACTTTGGCACCAGATTCGACCATCCAATTAATAGAGGTTTCGCCATCTACAAAAGTCAGTACTTCTACTTTGTCAATAAAGCCATTGACTTTAGCCCAATCGGTAATTTTTTTTACTGCAAGAAATTCGCCAGCAGATACACGAGCAGACGCAATTTCAATTCTATCAACTTTTACTTCGGTTAATAATAATTGCGCAATCGTTAATTTTTCGGAAGCAGAAAAGGATACACCGCTAGTTTGCTCACCATCACGGAGCGTTGTATCCATTATTTCAATATGACGTTTTGAAGTAGGCATTGTAAGTTATAAATGCAAAAATAGAGAGATAGCTATACAAGCAGCAGCAGTATTAATGCTGCCACTTGTTGCTTTAAATATATTAGTATGCTGAACTTGCTGCAAAAACTTTAATCTCGTCTTTCATAGCTTGTAAATAGTCTATATCATCAAAACCATTTAGCATATTATGTTTCTTGTAACCATTAATAGCAAATGATTCTGACTCGCCAGTAGCCAAAATGGTAATGCTTTGCGCTTCTAAATTCACCTCTAATTGTGTATTAGGATCAGCCTCAATAGCTGTGAAAATTTTAGTTAAAAAATCATCGCTAACTGTAACCGGCAAAATCCCAATATTTAAGGCATTACCTTTAAAAATATCAGCAAAAAAACTAGAAACCACACAACGAAAACCATAATCGTAAATAGCCCAAGCGGCATGTTCACGACTGCTACCGCTACCAAAGTTTTTACCACCAACCAATATTTTACCTGAGTAAATTGGATTATTTAAGATAAAATCTTGTTTAGGTGTTTCGTCGTTATTGTAACGCCAATCTCTAAACAAATTATCGCCAAAACCTTCACGCTTAGTAGCTTTTAAGAAACGTGCAGGAATAATTTGGTCAGTATCTACGTTTTCTATTGGTAAAGGAACCGCAGAACTTGTAAGAACAGTGAATTTATCGTAAGCCATGATTATATTTCTGATTTATGATGTCTGATTTATGATTTTTTTTCTTTAAAATTCCCCTTTGGGGAACTAAAGGGGCTGTTACATTAACTCTCTAGGATCTGTA
>JAYWCY010000062.1:0-8158 GCA_043780175.1 Chitinophagales bacterium | reverse complement strand
ATTTATCTGCAATACTCATCAAAAAAAATTATGGCTGCGAAAATACCGAAACACCACTGATTTGAATGATTTTAATGGCTTGAATGATTGTTTTATGGTGCCGCTGCTTTGGAAAGTTGTAGCCTTAACTTGTTTTATGTTCTTCCGAGTCTTAGACTCGTGATATAGTGTTACTAAGTCAAAGACTACGCAAAGCATCGCTTAGTATATTTTCTGTTTTTAAGAATCACAGACTTTGCAAGGCAAACTAGCAACTATAAATTTCAAATCCCAAACCATAAATTAGCTGGCAATCTTTAAAATCATTCAAATCACCAATCTATCTTTGCCCAATGGAAACACCTATTCTTTTTTATTGTTATGATGCATATTGCGGTTGGTGCTATGGTTTTAGTAATGTGATACAACAAATAGCCGAAGATTTTAAAGATAAAATGCAATTTGATGTATTAAGTGGTGGTATGATTTTGCCCGAAAAGCCTGTACACATGGGTGTTACGGCTAATTATATTGAAAAAGCCTATCACAATGTTGAGGATATAACGGGCGTAAAATTTGGTGAGGATTATTTATGGCATATCAACCATCCAGACTTGAGCGATTGGTTTCCCAATAGCGAGAAGCCAGCCATTGCCATGTCTATTTTTAAAGAATTTTATCCAGATAGGCAAGTAGAATTTGCTGCTGACTTGCAATATGCCCTGCATTTTGAAGGGCGAGATTTAACCGATGATGCCGCTTACACGCATTTATTAGAAAAATATAGCATTCAGCCAGAAACCTTTTACGAGAAACTTAAAAGCGAGGAATACAAAGAACTGGCACATTATGAGTTTCAGTTGTGCAAGCAGTTGCAGGTGACTAGTTTTCCTACAGTATTGGTACAAACTACCGAAAGTAAATTTTACTTGGTTGCAAGAGGTTATACCGACTTAAAAAGCATGACCGAGCGTTTGAATAATTTATTGGCAGATATTGCTGTTAAATAGATAAAAATAGTAGCAAAGCATCGTTAGATGAGGTACGCTTGTCTAATTGACCATCCATGTGTTCAGGTTAAATGTTATAATTATTGGAAAAATAATAACGGCGGCCTTTCTAACGCATTTCCCTTTATTTTGCACGTCTTAAAATAACAAAATGGAATACAGTAAGTTAATATCAATAACAGGCTTGAGTGGCTTGTTTGAATTAGTAGGTAGCAAAACGGATGGCGCAATTGTACGTGGGTTAGAAGATAAAGTAACCAAATTTGTAAGTAGCCGTGTGCACAATTTCTCTCATTTAGAAAGTATAGAAGTATTCACTATTCGTGAAAATGTAAACTTGATAGATGTATTTGCGGCAATGGATGTAAGTGCAGAAGCGCTACCTTCCGAAAAAGATCCTAAAGCGGTAAAAGCCTATTTTACGGCTGTATATCCTGATATGGACTTTGAAAAAGTATACGCTAGCGATATGAAGAAAATGGTAAAATGGTATAGTTTGCTTAAGGCAAATGATATAGCTTTAAAACTAAGTGTTGCACAAGAAGAAGAAGCGACCTCTACCGAGGAAGCACAAGCATAAATAATACAATTGTAATAAATAATAAAGCCGGTAAGTACTAATTATCGGCTTTTTTGTTGTGCTTAAGCTGCTCGCCTTTATACAAAATAGCTTCCGCCGATGTTGGTGTTCTTCACCAACATCTAACCTACGCTAATAAACTCCCCCACTTCTCTGCAAACTCCCAATTGCTACTACCATTCAAATACAGCTTAGCTATAATAATAGGCTTCTGCTTGCTCGCATAACCCAGCTTTAACAGGATTTTGATCTATATACGCTAGCTTCTGAAACAACACATCATTACTACGAATTTCAATACTTAAAGGATGTCTCTCCCAAATTTGATGCTGCCTGTCCTTAGCATTTACTATAAAATGTGCTAATACTTGCGGGTGTAAATTTCTAAGAGCTTTAATAATAAGTTGTGCAGTGTATTTCATAAAAGATAGTTGCACTTTGCTTGGACTATCTGTAGACATGCAACGCCAAATGATAGGTATATGGTTACTCATAAATACAAAGCCAAATACTTGAATACGTTTTTCCTTTACCAAAAATGATAGGTTTTCAGTAATCATTGCCTGGTATTTATCGGGCTTTAGCAGGTGCTTCCACTCTAAAATAGTGGCAGTAAAAAAAGCAGGATAGTAAATAGGATAATCCACACTAAAATATATGTAATGATAGATATTGGTAAAAGTAATGCCAACATCGGCGAAGACATATTGCAAAGGCTTATCTGCGTTTATCAGCGATATTTGCTGGAAACCAGTTTACGCAAGTGTATTGCATAGATTTTATTGTTATAGCATTAATGTCTTTTTGAAATGAAAATTTGTTTTAAAGGTTAATTCATGTAAAGTTGCTAGCCTTTAGGTATATTCACTTTAAAAATTACATATGGAAGAAATAGAAGTTCCCATCGAGCATTTGCACGAAACAATAGAAGAGGAAGTAAAAGAGGCGATTAAGGAAAATGAGAAAGGATGGTCAATGTATGTGGCTATTTCAACCGCGTTGATTGCGGTATTAGCTGCCATATCTGCATTGTTGGCAGGGCATCATTCTGACGAAGCAGTGATTGAACAAATTAAGGCATCAGATCAATGGTCGTATTTTCAAGCAAAGGGTATTAAAGCCGAGATCATGGCAATGCAAGTGGCTTTAGGAAAAGGCGATTCATCTAAAATAAAAAAATATAAAACTGAGCAGGTTGCCATATCAGAAAAAGCAACTGAACATGAAAAAGAATCTGCATTTCATGCACAAAAGCATAAAGCACTTTCTAAAGCGGTAACCTTTTTTCAGATAGCTATTGCCATATCTGCCATCGCTATTTTAACCAAACGAAAGCAACTCTGGTTTATTAGTTTGTTACTGGCATTGGGTGGTATTGGATTTTTTATAACGGGGTTATTATAATTTACTTGGGTAAGTCTCTTTCCGCCGATGTTGGTGTTCTTCACCAACATCTAAACTGCGCTAATAAGCTTCCCACTTCTCTACGAAATCCCAATTGCTATTACCTCTAATATACAGCTTAGCTGAGCTATAACAATACGCTTTTGCTTGCTCGCATAACCCAGCTTTAACAGGATTTTTCCGCCGATGTTGATGTTCTTCTCCAACATCGGCGGAAAAGCAAAAGCATACACTGAGTACTGCTTAAGTAGCTATTAAGTACAGATTAAGTCCGCATCCTTCGTTCATCCTTCGTTGGTAAAGTATAGATACTGTAGGGATGAAGTATAGATCAAGTAGGGATAGTGTACTATCAAGGTACTAAATGGGTACATAGCCGGTAACCATCCATTTGCCATACAATAACAGGTCTAGCTAAACGGCGGCTCTTTTATTTAAGCATTATTAATAGCTATTACCCTCATTCCTGCAAAAAAACGCAACTATTTACCTGTTTTAACTAAATTGGGCGTTCAATTATTTCTTCATGAAGCAGTTTGTTATAGCATGTTGTGTATGGTTACTAGCCCTTCAAAATATTGGGGCTCAAAATTTCTATCAAGCATCACCCGAAGCTAAGCGTTGGGTAAATAAGGCATTTAGAAAACTGAGTAAAGATCAACGCCTCGCACAACTAATGATTATCCGAGCCTACAGCAACCTTGGGCAAGATCATGTAAAGCAGGTAACAGATTTGATTACCAAATATGATGTAGGTGGACTATGCTTTTTTCAAGGTGGCCCTATTCGTCAGGCACAATTAACTAACTATTATCAAAGCATTACTAAAACCCCTCTAATGATTTGTATAGATGGTGAGTGGGGGCTTGGTATGCGGTTAGACAGTGTGATTAATTATCCCCGCCAGCTAATGATGGGTGCTACAACAGATGCCAACTTGATTTATGAGTTTGGTAAGGCAGTAGGCGAGCAATGTAAACGTCTGGGTATTCATGTAAACTACGCACCAGATATTGATGTAAATAACAATCCGAATAACCCGGTGATTAACGATCGAAGTTTTGGTGAAGACAAATACAAAGTAGCCTTATATGGCGTAAAATATATGCAGGGTATGCAAGCCGTAAATGTGATGGCTTGTGCCAAGCATTTTCCGGGTCATGGTGATGTTTCTGTTGATAGTCATTACGACTTGCCAGTGATTAATAAAACACGTGGTCAGTTGGATAGTCTTGAATTATACCCGTTTCGTGAATTGATAAAAGCAGGTGTAGGTAGCATGATGATTGCCCATTTATTTGTTCCTGCGATAGATACCATTGCCAATCAAGCCACATCATTATCTTATAAAAATGTAACAGGTTTATTGAAAGAGGAGTTGGGTTATAAGGGTATCACATTTACCGATGGATTGGGTATGCAAGGCATTACCAAATATTACCCAAGTGGCGAGGCAAGTGTGCAAGCCTTAATTGCTGGCAACGATATGCTGTGCCTACCAGAAGATGTAGGTACTGCCATAGAGAAAACCAAGCAAGCCATTAAAGATGGTAGGTTAACTTGGGATGATTTAAACAGCCGTGTAAAAAAAATATTATTGGCTAAGTACAACCTTGGGTTGAGCAAATCACAGGTTATAGATACAGTAGGTATTTTGACAGATTTAAATGAAAAAACGACGCGCATAAAAACATTATTATCTAAAAATGCAGTAACACTGTTACAACAAACTAACACGGCTTTATTGCCTCTAAAAAAAGGTAAAAGGATAGCTTATATCTCTATTGGCGCGGCAAAAGAACCTGTTGCTGCTACAAGATTAAAAACCGAGAACGGCGCAGATGTGTATTTGTTTGGAAGTAAAGCAATACTAGGAAGGCAATTGATGGACGACAAAAACCCTGCTATAGTTGTGGATAAAAGTGACAGTGCTTCAGCACAACAATTAATCAGCAAAGTGAATGCACTTGGCTACGATGCAATAGTGATAGGTCTACATAATTACAGTAGAAGACCAGCCAATAACTATGGGTTAAGTAATCCTACCATTTACTTAATCTCAACATTGCAAAAGCAGAACAATGCAGTGGTTATTTACTATGGTAATCCTTATGCAGTAAGATATTCATGTAATGCTTTAAATATTGCTACTGCTTATGAGGACGATGATATTACACAAAGTGCTGTTGTAGATTGGCTACAAGGTAATCTTCCTGCAAAAGGTAAATTGCCAGTAACGGTATGCGACAATTTTAAGTTTGGTGATGGTATTACTTACAACCAGTTTTTACCAAAAGAAAAAACCTTTAATATAGAGAGTAAGTTTAATAAAATAGACAGTATTGCCAAAGATGCTGTAGCCAAAGGCGCTATGCCAGGCTGTGTGATACTAGCTGCAAAAGATGGTAAAATTATTTACCAAAAAGCTTTTGGTACCACTACTATGGGTGGTACTGTTCCAGTAACAACTGATATGGTGTATGATTTAGCATCGGTTACTAAAATATCCGCCACCACAGTATCCGTAATGAAGCTGTATGAAGAAGGTAAGTTGGACATCGATAAAACCCTTGGTGATTATTTGCCTTGGGTAAAAGGCAGCAACAAAGCACCGCTAAAATTGCGTGATATATTGTTGCATCAAGCTGGTTTGAATCCGTTTATTCCTTTTTATAGAGAAGTGATTGATACTGTAACTGGCGAACCTAAATGGACTTATTTTAGTACAATAAAAGATGCACAACACCAGTTTAGAGCGGCAGAAAACTTGTACGTTCGTAACGATTGGGAAGACACTTTGTATAGCCGTATTGTCACTAGTAAATTAACGGCACCCAATAAATATGTGTATAGCGATAATGACTTTATTTTCTTAGGTAAAATAGTTGAAGCCATCACTGGTAAAGGGCTTGATATATATACGAAAGAAATATTTTACCAGCCGCTAGGTATGACGACAACGACGTTTCATCCACGTGAAGTGATGTCTTTGGCTAATATTGTACCTACAGAATATGAGAAGCATTTTCGCCAGCAACTGCTTTGGGGCGATGTACACGATGAAGGTGCTGCCATGTTTGGCGGTGTGGCAGGTCATGCAGGATTGTTTAGCAATGCCTACGATTTAGCGCAGCTATACCAAATGTTGCTAAATGGTGGTGAGCTAAATGGGGTACGCTATTTACAAAAAGCAACCATTGATAAGTTTATAGCTTATAACAGTGACATCAGCCGGAGGGGTTTAGGCTTTGATAAACCAGAGAAAGACAACGCAACACGAAAAGATCCGTATCCATCAAAATATGCATCACCAGCAACCTTTGGGCATACGGGTTATACCGGTATTGGTGTGTGGGTAGATCCTAAAACTAATTTAATTTATATCTTTCTGTCAAACCGTGTTAACCCAACAAGGGACAACAACAAAATCAGTACACTAGGCGTAAGAGGTAAAATACAAGATGCAATTTATGAAGCAATAGGTGTCCAATAATCTATCAGATTATTGTAAGGAAAGAGGGCTTATTGTTTGATGTTTTCATCATACAATAAGCCCTCTGCCACCAAGTAAATTTGTATAAGTAATGGCGAGCATTAGTTACTCTTTATGGATTCTTATTACGGTTATTTATTAGGAATGATGGGTAAAATAATTTTGGAAGCATGCATTGCGTTGTGATAAACTTTGATTGTGCTTTTAATAAAATCTTTTGTATCGCAGTGGTAGATATCAATGAATTGCTGTGGATTACGATCTACTAAAGGAAACCAACTACTTTGAATTTGAACCATTATCTGATGCCCTTTTTTAAAGCTATGTGCAATGGCAGGTAGTTCAAATTTTACTTCTTCTACTTTGCCGGGTGTAAATGCAGATGGGTTTTCATAACTTTTTCTGTAACGCCCGCGAAATACTTCGGCCCTTACTAGCATTTCGTAACCACTCATTGGGTAAGGATTTACTGGATCATTATCTGCATAAATATCAACATTATTATAGTTTAAATTTTCTGGCATCACATCAATAATTTTTACTACAAAATCGGCATCTGTAGTAGAAATACTGGTCATAATATCTGCAATAACATTGCCTGTAACTGTCATATCTTTATTAAGTGTATCAGATTTAAAAACAAGTACATCTGGCCTGCGGGAAGCAAAGCGTTGATCGCCTGACATATAGGTTCTCGAACGATTAAAATGTACATCTTCTTGATAAGGTACTGGCTTTGCAGGATCACTGATATATTCGCTGAAATTATTGTTATTATTGATTGGTTTACCAGTACTTAACTTACCATTTGCCTGTAAATACATACTGATATCTTGTTTCTGTAGAGGCGGCCATTGCGAGAAAGTTTCCCATTTATTAGCACCTGTAATAAAAATAGTCGCTTCTGCTATTTGCAATGCATCGCCTTTTCCCTTTAAAAAATAATTAAAGAAAGGAATTTCGAGGCTTTGTTGGTAGTATTCGCTGGTATTGCTGCCAAACTGGATATTGCCATGGTGCGTTCCATCATGATTCGCCCATTGACCATGGTACCAAGGCCCCATCACCAATTTATTGAAAGCTTTACCAACATTATTTTGTTCAGTTGCTTTATAAGCATTCCATGCACCCCAGCAATCTTCCGCATCAAACAAGCCGCCCACCCAAAGCATAGCTGGCTGTAAATTTTTAGTAGCATTACGGGCATCTCTCGCTTTCCAAAAGGTATCATAATTTGGATGAGCCATCATCTCTTTCCAAAAAGTAATACTATCACCTGTTAGTTTTGTTAAATTTTTAAGGCTGCCTGCATTTAAATAAAATTGGTAATTGTCATGAATTGGATAGCCTACAGAAGGTGCTGGCGTATTTACTGGCTTTGGATGTGGTACTCCAAATGCAAACCCATTTGCCGATAAAAAATCAAAAGCGTCCATTTGAAAAAAAGCACCATTGTGATGAAAATCATCACCAATAAACCAATTGGTAACAGGTGCTTGTGGGCTCACTGCTTTTAATGCAGGGTGGTTACTTGCCGCGGCCATGGTTGAATAAAAGCCAGGATAAGAAATGCCAAACACACCTACATTGCCATTATTATTGGGAATATTTTTTACAAGCCAATCAATCGCATCGTAACTATCGCTTGCCTCATCGATGTCTTTACCTTTTTTGTTGGCGTTAAAAGGACGA
>JAYWCY010000061.1:0-2228 GCA_043780175.1 Chitinophagales bacterium | reverse complement strand
ATTGTGCATTAGCAGAACCTTGTTCTGCAGCCAACTTGCGCCATCTAAAAGCTTCAGCGTAATCTTTTACTTCACTTGGGTCTGTTAAATACAGGCTAGCTAACAACTCCTGCGCATTCGCATCACCTTGCTCTGCAAGAGGCTTGTTAATCTTAAAAAGATTGGTATAAATATCAGTTGTCATAACTTATGCTCAATATTTCTTAATGCCATACATATCAGCTATTTTCACAATCAGAGGTTTAGAAGAGACTGCCTCATAGTTGCGGCATCAGGCTCTGAAAAAAATACAAACCTAATTTCTTCTAGCACTTCAGATTCGATAAATTGTTGGGCTGCTTGGATGTAAATTTTAATAGCATCTTCAACAGGATAGCCATAGATTCCAGTAGCAATCGCAGGTAAAGCGATACGCTTAACCCCATTTTCTTCTGCAAGTTTTAAAGCATTACTAATACTGAGTGCTAAATTACTAGGTGGGTCAGGGTCTAAATGGTATTTAGGTGCACTTAAATGAATCACAAACTTATTTGGCAGATTAAACCCAGGTGTTATAACTGCCTGACCAAGACTTAATGGGCCAAGTGGCCTTCCATATTCCTCTAACTCTCGTCCTGCAACACGATGAATTGCACCGCATACACCTGAACCTAAGCGCATCGACGGATTCGCTGAGTTTACGATAGCATCGCAGTCGGGCTGTTTAGTCAAATCGCCAACAATGCAGGTAATTATAGTTCTACTCATTCATGAACCCTTTTTTGTCACACTTTTACATTGGAATATTATTTGAGAAGTACAGCATCCAGAAGTATCTAGGCAAAGTCTGGAGCCAAATTGTAATATCTATCTATAATGTGCAGACTGAGTCCAATCCCAAGAATAGCTAACATCCATGGGCGTAAGCACTCGAACATGATGTAACTTAAAAGGCTATTCACTGCTGAAATATTATTTAGCTGCTGAATTTACTAAGTTTTTTGAATGCATGCTTCTGCATCATTATTTTTGTCATCCTTTCTAATTAAGAAACGATATAACAATAATACAAAAATACTTGTCCCACTCATAAATCTTCCTACCAATATAGCATCATTATTTTCGTAGGGATCAAACGCAATTATGTAGAAGTACAGCATTAAAAATATAAGGCATAAATATCCCAAAAACTTTAAAAGTCTCATTGAGAGTTTTATCAAAAAGTTATTTATTACCATTACTAGCTCCTTAGAAACTAAGTTGAGCGCTACAATTTAATACTATCAACAGGCACTTTAGCTTTAACTTCCAGCCATGTATCACCATCAATTTTTAATGTTTGCCCACCAAGAAACAACTCCTTACTATTAAAAGTTTTTATTGTTCTCGGTGTAACGTTTACATCTTTGGGTTCACACATAATCATGTATGTAGTTGCACCATCTGCAACCAGACTTACATGAGCCATTCTTTCTTTATACCCACGATTGTTTGGGTTGTTATTTTGAAAATACGCAATAAGACTTAGTCGTATATATGTTTTATTTTCAATATCAATAGTTTCATTTTGCCAAACTCTAAGAAAAACCACGCCATCAGTAGATCTCACAGATCCCCAAGACCACCTAAAATTTCTTAATGGAGCACCCAAGCTTTTAAATAGCTCAGTTTTACTTATAGTCATTTTAGAAACCTTTCAATATATTGTTCATCATATAGTTAATTCAAACGAGTTCAATTTGTTTTAAGCACTCTCTAAGGCTTATACCTGCAGGGCCGATTTCATTAAGATCTAGGTTCTTGCTAAGTAAGTGGGGTGTATCGCTGTTATATATCTTCTTTTTATTGCTCCCCAGATACTTTTCTGAACCCGCTTTTGAGCTTTAATCTTTTTTGCTATTTGTTCATTTTCAATTCTTGTTCTAGTGTTGGATTTTCTTTCAAGGGCCCTGTCTAAGAAATCGCCTGCTTTAGTCCCAGCAAGTTCAGCAGACAAGCCTGTGAAATCATTTAAAATCACTACTTTTTGCAATATGAATAAAAGTGTACGTAGGTTTGCTTTTTCAGCCACACATTGTGGGCACTCCTACTAATTAAACATAGTCATTAACGAACTATGGTTATGAAGTATATCCACGTAGTAACAATATGCTCTTAATTTCAAGCCCTTTGTTTTTGCAAATTAGAAAGATAGGTGGATATATAACAAAAGGGTAGATTAATGAGGTAATTAAGAACGTACCCATGTA
>JAYWCY010000060.1:0-3639 GCA_043780175.1 Chitinophagales bacterium | reverse complement strand
TTTATTGCGTACCAATGGTACGATGATTGTTGTAGGTGTGCCACCTGCACCAGCCGAAGTACCAGCGTTTAATTTAATTATGAAACGTAGAAGTATCATCGGTTCGTTAATTGGTGGTATTAAAGAAACACAAGAAATGCTAGATTTTTGTGCAGAACACAATATTGTAAGCGATGTAGAAGTGATAGATATTGATAAAATTAATGAAAGCTACGAGCGTATGTTAAAAGGCGATGTTCGCTACCGTTTTGTAATAGATATTGCTTCTTTGAAAAAATAAGCGATGATCGATTTTAAGAAAAGAGCTGCTTCAATATTTGAAGTGGCTCTTTTATTTTTGAATTTACCTAGCAGTGATCATACCCATTTGGTAAACGATTGGCAACTTCACCATTATTTGTACCATTATAACAAATAAAGGATGCTTTTATTTGTATAATAACACCGCTTCATGTAAAAGGGCTAATTGGTACTTTATCTATACATCAACAGTACTGTATCTATACTGTATCTATACTGTATCCCTACTTTATCAGTACTATATCAACGAAGGATGAACGAAGGATCGTAGCTTATACAGTGCTTAATACCTGCTTCATCTAGGCTTTAGGCAGCCTATTAGCTACTATTTGTATATTGTCAACTAACAAGTATTTCTATTTAATATCATTGCGGTTGGCACTATAGGTGATATATATTTTATAACATCTATTGTATCGCAAATGGTTGTTTTAGGTATTGTGTAAAATCCTTTGCTGCTATTTTGTATTCATATATCAATTATCATATGCCATAAAATTTCTACTTGATAATAGTGGCTGATGGTAGCGATATATTATGTCACATAACTGACATTAAATTAAATATTTTTCAACAAAATGCGTTATTCGTAGCTAATCATTCATAATTCATGGCTCTTAATTCATTACACTCACAACGCAATCATTACTTTTGCGAAAATTTTTTACATGGAAGCAACTGCAACAAGTGGGTTAATTACAACAGCGCTATTTGAAACCTTAAAACAGATTGTTGGTGCGCAATATATTTTGGCTGACGAAGAAAACTTACGACATTACGGTCATGACGAAACTGAAAAATTACTTTACTTACCAGAAGTCATTGTAAAGCCAGCTACTACAGAAGAAGTTGCTGCAATTATGACACTGTGTAACCAGCATTTATTACCAGTTACGCCACGTGGTGGTGGTACAGGTTTAAGTGGTGGCGCATTGCCACACTTAGGCGGCGTACTGTTAAGTACTGAAAGACTGAATAAAATTATTACCATAGACGAACGAAACCTGCAAGTTATAACTGAGCCTGGTGTTATTACCGAGGTATTGCAAAATGCAGTGAAAGAAAAAGGCTTGTTTTACCCACCAGACCCAAGCAGTAAAGGCAGTTGCTTTATTGGTGGCAATATTGCTGAAAACAGTGGTGGCCCAAAAGCAGTAAAATATGGTGTGGTAAAGGATTATGTGCTAAACCTAGAAGTTGTGTTACCTAGTGGTGACGTTATTTGGACAGGCGCCAACGTACTTAAAAATTCTACTGGCTATAACCTAACACAATTAATGGTAGGCAGCGAAGGTACATTGGGCATTGTTACTAAAATTGTATTAAAGTTAATCCCGTTGCCTAAGTACGATTTACTCATGTTGGTACCATTTGTAGATTTAGAAAAAGCAAGCGAAGCAGTGAGTGCGATATTTAGAGCAGGCTTCACGCCAAGTGCATTAGAGTTAATGGAAATAGACGCGATACAAATTGTAAGCAAAATGGTAGATAGCAACGCTGTTCCAGTAACACCAGATATTGCCGCCCATTTAATTATAGAAGTTGATGGCAACAATATGGATGTGCTGATGCGTGAGATGGAACAAATTGCCGAACTAATGATGACTTACGATGGTGGTGAGGTATTTTTTGCAGATGATGCACAACAAAAAGCAGAATTGTGGAAGCTGCGCAGAAGAGTTGCAGAGGCCGTAAAAACTGTAGGATATACCATTGAAGAAGATACAGTAGTGCCACGTGCAGAATTGCCAGCATTAATTAGAGGTGTAAAAGCATTGGGCAAAAAACACGATTTTCATGCGGTATGTTACGGGCATGCTGGTGATGGTAATTTACATGTTCGTATTAATAAAACTGGTATTCCTAATAGCTATGGCAACGAAGAAATGACCAATATTTTACGAGCATTGTTCGACTTAGTGCATAGCCTTGGTGGTACTATTAGTGGTGAGCATGGGATAGGTTTAATTCAAAAAAAATATATGGATATTGTATTTAAAGAAGCCAATTTAGATATTATGAGAGGCATCAAAAAAGTATTTGATCCTAATAATATTTTAAACGCTGGTAAAATATTCGATTTGAAATAGTTTTTTTAACACATAGAAATACCGGGGTAAACGGATTACAATTCGCATTTCAATTAATCATCCCCCTAAGTTACTATGTATAGCCAATTGTAGGCTTTTCGCCTCAAAGCTGGCGAGCTGCATTCTTACAACGCCACTGCTTTTTATCTTTTGAAAAAATATCCTACGGATTTTTTCCAATTTGCCTGTGGCAAACCAGATAAAAATGTGGCTTATGCAAGACCTGGTGAAAAATGCGCGTATTTAGAACGTAAAAGACTCAATTTTAAAAATGAAATTTTAATGCGGTTGCCCTGCATAGAAACATCTATAAGAGAAAGTACCACATCGATTTATTTATCTTTTAACGTTTCTTCTTTCGCGTTGATTTTAAACTTTGCGTTTCTTTGTTACACTTTTACTCATTAATGTCAATTAACAACTACCAATAAAGCAATTATTATGAAGCGACTATTACTTTCAATACTTTGTACGGCACTCATGTTATCTGCTTTTTCGCAAGAAGATGACAAGCCAAAACGGTTGTCAAAAGAAGAAGAGCCAGGGCATTTTCGCAGAGACAATGTATTTATTGGTGGTGGTGTAGGTTTGGGTTTTAGTAGCAGCACCTATGGTAGCAACTTTAATTTTGGCATTACCCCAGAAGTTGGATATTCTCTTAGCAGTTGGCTAGATGCAGGCGTGTCGTTAAATTTAAATTATTATTCATACAACTATGGTTATACGGGTGGTGGTACAACCAAGCAACGCAGTTTTAACTATGGTGGCGGTGTATTTGTAAGAGCTTATCCGCTACAAGAGTTTTTTATACAGGTACAACCAGAATATAATTTCATCAGCACCAAACTAACCAATACGAATAACAGTGGCGTTTTTCATCTTAATCAAAAAGCACCAAGTTTCTTAGTTGGTATTGGCTATGGCCGACGCATTGTTGGGCAAAGCGGTTTTTATACAGCGCTACTGTTAGATTTAGGTCAAGACAACGCATCACCCTATCGCCAAGTGTCTACAGATGCTTATGGCAATGCCACTGGTAGCACTTATGCCATACCCGTAATAAGAGCTGGCTTTACATTTTATCTGCGTCCAAAAAAGCAAAAATAGCTTCGGGACTATCGCAAATAATTAAACGTTCTTGCCAGTTATCGTACAAGAAACCGTCTTGTTGCATCGCAGCAATATGGGCTATTAAGTGTTGGTAATAGCCGTCAGAATTTAATAGGAATATTTTTTTAGAATGAATTTT
>JAYWCY010000059.1:0-2260 GCA_043780175.1 Chitinophagales bacterium | reverse complement strand
TTGACTTCTAGCATTGAAATGTCTTTTTTCTTGTACTTCCATGCTATAAACGATTGTATCGAATTGTAGGCAACTTTAAATTTTTTGTAAGTACCATTTGAGAATTCTAGTCCTACCAGTTTTTCAAATTGCTTGTTGTGGTAGTCAAACACGCCCAAAAGCGATTGTTGTTTTACAGAGCCATCTTTATGAAGAATTTTTGAACGTACCTCCTGTGAAGTTATAATCTCATTTCGTAAGGTGGCTTCCTTTTGAATTTCTTGCACTTGTCCATGGACTGCATCCAAATAGGCGTTTAAGGATTTGATCTCCTCTTTTGTGCCATTTGCCCTGCCAGCTTTTTGAATCCACTTACTAGGATCACAAGTTCTTTGTATGCTCCACTCGGTTCTTACACCGTTGGTAGTTACACGAATGTAAATTGGTAACGCATTTTCTTTTGTTCTAATTCCTTGTTTTAGGAAAAACAATACCTTGAAACTTTGGCTCATACAATAACTTTAAATGGTGATGAAATTACCACTAATAGTTACCTTGAAAACGCATGTTCATATTCTGAACCCCTTACTGGACAAGGGTTTTAGAAAAATTCGAGCGTGCAGTTTAAAGTTGTGTTCTGCACGCTCGAATCACACACTGCAATTGGGGACTTTTGACCTTATTTGACAATCTGTCTAAATAAAAAAGCCCCACAAATACAATATTTGCAGGGCTTTGAGCCACTTGAAGCAATTTGATTAACCTAATCTGTGATTCCGTTGGGATTCGAACCCAAGACCCCATCATTAAAAGTGATGTGCTCTACCAGCTGAGCTACGAAATCTTAATCAAAAGCCCGTAAATAGTGTGTTTACGGGCTTTAATTTTTTCGTTTTTTTTGTGATTCCGTTGGGATTCGAACCCAAGACCCCATCATTAAAAGTGATGTGCTCTACCAGCTGAGCTACGAAATCTTGCCTTTTTTTAGTTAGAACCTTAGTCCTTTTCCGTTTTGGGAGTGCAAAAATAGGGGTTTTGTTTATTACACCAAATATTTGAAAGAAATAATGGAAAATATTTCCATAAAAATCTTTTGTGTGATTAAAAAACTAAATTTTCAAATAACTGATTAATAAAACGTAGTAAGCTTATTTTTGTTTAGAATTTAAGAAACATGATGTCAGTATTTCACAATAAAGTAGTAGTAATTACAGGTGGTAGTGAAGGTATAGGTAAAGCGATGGTTGATGCATTTTTATCACTGGGTGCGAAAGTAGCCACCTGCGGTAGAAGCTACGATAAGTTGTATCAACTTCAAGCGGCACACCCAGGTAAGCCATTGTTTATACATGCAGCCGATGTAAGCAAAGAGCAAGACTGCGCATTGTTTATCGAAAAAGTGATTAAAAATTTCGTAACTATCGATATCTTAATTAATAACGCAGGTGTGTCTATGCGTTCATTATTAAAAGATGTAGAATTAGATGCATTGCGTAAGGTAATGGACATTAATTTTTGGGGTACAGTGTATTGTACAAAATTTGCGTTGCCTTATATTATCGCCAATAAAGGGTCTATTGTAGGGGTATCTTCTATTGCTGGGTTTAGGGGCCTACCAGGTCGCAGTGGTTACAGTGCTAGCAAGTTTGCAGTAAATGGCTGGCTAGAAGCAATACGTACCGAATTACTAGATAGTGGTGTAAATGTAATGTGGGTGTGTCCAGGGTTTACGGCTTCAAATATTCGTGTGGCAGCATTAAACAGTAAGGGTGAGTCTCATGGCGAAACACCTATGGATGAAGGGAAAATGATGAGTAGTGAAGCGTGCGCATTGCACGTTATTAAAGCCATTGAAAAAAGAAAACGGACACTGGTACTTACAAGTACTGGTAAGCAAACGGTGTTTATGAATAAATTCTTCCCATCACTGGCAGATAAGCTTACAAGAAATTTCTTTTATAAAAATGGGGAATTGGTAAAATAATAAGGGCTCTTTTTACGTTACCAACCAACTAATGCCAATTGTAACACTAACAACGGATATAGGCCAGCAAGATTTTGTAGTTGGCGCTATAAAAGGACAGTTGCTTACCCAGCAAGCTGATGCCAACATTGTAGATATTACGCACTATTTGTCTCAGGCAAATTATCCGCAGGCGGCTTATGTATGTAGTAATGCTTTTAAGCATTTTCCTGCAAATACGGTACACATTATCATTCTTAATTTTTTTGATACCTCTTTTAAGCAGCTGCTTATTGTAAAGCATAATGGGCAATATAT
>JAYWCY010000058.1:0-2335 GCA_043780175.1 Chitinophagales bacterium | reverse complement strand
ATATCTGCACCTTGGAGCATGCATTTTGGTGTAGGCACAGCTAGTTACGGTTTTATATGGGGCATGGCAGGTGAGAATAAGGAATTTACAGATATGGATCCACAGCCAATTGCAACGTTGAAGTAGTTTCAAGTTGCTGGTTACTAGTTGCAAGATACCAGTATCTGGTAGCCTCTAACAAATTAGGGCGTTACCCTTTGGGTCGGGCTTTTCGTTGCAAGTCCTCGTGCCGTAAAAACGGCACTGTGGGCTTTTCGCTTCAATCCCTAACGCAAAAGTTTTAAAGGCTCAATAAAGAATAAAAAGTTCCAGTGTGCGACGCAACAAATGCCCAATTGAAAGGCTGCTGCTGGTAACATAAATATCTATAACATGAAAAACATTTTAGTAGTTATTTCTTTATTAATTGCTGTAACACTTACTGC
The DNA here is from genome assembly GCA_043780175.1 of Chitinophagales bacterium. Classification (GTDB taxonomy): domain Bacteria; phylum Bacteroidota; class Bacteroidia; order Chitinophagales; family Chitinophagaceae; genus Parasediminibacterium. Next base: position 1,910 of record JAYWCY010000058.1, on the reverse strand, counting down.
TCAAACAGATACGGCTGCTATAAAAAAAGTAGTCTACCCAAAAGGTTATCAAGAAAAAATTGATGCTGTGTACAGCGAGATTGGTGATTGGAAAGGCAGAGAAGATATTTACTACAACCCAACAGCAGTAAGACCTACACCCATTATATTTAATATTCACGGTGGTGGTTGGAATCATGGTGTGAAAGAAGGTCAAGGTGGCTTTTCGGCATTTTTTAAAATGGGTTTCGCAGCTGCAAATATTGAGTATCGCTTAACTGGTCAAGCGACTGCACCTGCTGCCGTTGAGGATGTAAGAGCAGCCATTTTATATGTGGTTCAACATGCTAAAGAGTTAAACATAGACCCTAATAAAATAGTAGTAATGGGCGGCAGTGCTGGTGGGCATCTGGCATTACTGGCTGGCTTGTTACAAAACGATAACCAATTTGATGGTGCGTATAAAAATGTAAAGGGCTACACCATTACAGCCATTATAGACAAGTATGGTATTACTGATGTTTGGGATTGGGCTTATGGGCCAAATATTCGCAGCAAAAGTGCTACAAACTGGTTAGGTGCTAAGGCTAAAGATGAAGCATTTGCTAAGTCTGTATCGCCAATTTATTATGTAAAAAAAACAAGCCCACCAACATTTATAGTACATGGTGATGCTGACCCAACTGTGCCTTATCAACAATCGGTTGACTTGAAAAAGAAGTATGATGAAGTTGGTTGTAAAAGTGAATTTATGACGATTGCAGGTGGTAAACATGGTGGCTTTGAGAAAGATAAAATGACTGACATGACTGAAGCAATTGTTGCTTTTTTAAAAAGTATAGAAGCCTTTAAATAATTACAATGAAAATATTTTTGATTGCTTGTTACAGTCTTTTACCAGTGCTTTTTTACCCAAGCATTAGTAGTTCACAAACTGTGCTTGAAGCAGATGCAACAGGTAATGCCTACACTGTAATAAATAATGTATTAGCACCTGGTGCAATTGCTATTGAAACCCCCGATCAAACAAGTGGTGGCTCTGCTGTGGGGAGCCACCCAAGTTTTGGCAAACATATACAAATGGTATACGATTCGGAACTTAATAAATACGTATTTCAGTTTTTAATTCATGTGAACTCGGTACTTGATAATGATGTATCTACTGGTAATAATGATAGGCAACGTGTAGAAATGAAAACCTATGCTGCTTCACCTGCAAATTTAATTGGCACAATGGGTGAAAATATTACATATAAGTGGCAATTTTGCTTACCTAGTGGGTTTCAGCCATCAAATAACTTTACACATATACATCAAGTAAAAGCAGTTGGCGGCGATGAAAGTAGCCCAATATTTACTATTACGCCACGCTACAGTGCTAGTGGCAATACGTTGCAATTGATTTATGTAAAAGACAGTGCCAATAGTAATTTTTATTGTGCTACGGCACCTTTATCTAACTTTCTAGGTGTTTGGGTAGAAGCAACAGAGCAGTTAACAGTTGGTGCAAATGGCACTTATTCAATGAGTATTAAACGTGTGAGTGATGGCGTGGTATTGCTATCATATAATAACAATAATATTCAAACAATAAGACCAAGTAATAGCTTTATTAGGCCCAAATGGGGCATTTATAGAAGTATTAGCACTTCATCATTATTGCGTGACGATTCTTTGCGTATTGCAAGTGTGTCAATTACTGAAAATCAACCATTGCCTGTAACTATTAAAAGCTTTACGGGTAATCAAAGTGATGATAAAAATATTCTCCTTAATTGGCAAGTTGCAGCAGAGGTGAATCTTACTAAATACATTATTGAACGGAGTAATAATAGAGTCAATTTTAATGTACTAGCTGCTGTTACGGCAACTCAATTAAATACCTATCAATACTTAGATGTTAATAGCCAAGTTGGTATTAATTATTACAG
>JAYWCY010000057.1:0-3025 GCA_043780175.1 Chitinophagales bacterium | reverse complement strand
GGTTCTGGTATCACATCTATTATAAAAAGAGACCTATGTGCATCATCGGTGGGATAGGCAAATAATATATTATTAACGCAAGGTTTAATGATTATAGAGAGAACTGTTGGTTGAAACAGTTTAATAATTATCTGTTTTCCCGTTTGTTCAGATTGTTTGGATGTATTTTCTTTTTGACACTCAGGAAAGCAGCTTTTATTACCTAAAATCATTTTTGAGTAATATTCAATACCTGAATCAAAGTCATTGAAATAGGATATACAGTTGGCACTGTATATAGGTGTAAACTCAATGGTATCAATACTTACGTTAAGTATTTGAAATGCCATTATAATCAAAAAGCATTTGATTAGTAGTTGTTTCAACGCAAATTCATTTTTATCAACGTCGAAAATACAACTATTTCATTTTGCAACACATTAATATTTTTTACGACAAAAAAGGGCCACCATAGAAATGGCAGCCCGATCGTTCATTTCTGAACTTGCGTCAAAAAAAACCGAGTTTTTGCTTATGTAGCAATTATTTTTATATTAATCAATTTTGCCTTCTGGTTTTTTGTTGATATTGCGGTAAGCCCAAGCAAAAATTAATGGGAATACCCAGAGTGAAAATATCATCGCACATAAAATACCGCCGATAACTACTCTTGCCAATGGTCTTGAACTTTCTGAACCAATACCATGTGAAATTGCTGCTGGGAATAGACCAATTGCTGCCATCATCGCCGTCATCATCACGGGTCTTATTCTAGAGTTTACACCAAGTTTGATGGCACCATAAAGCGAACTAGTTTGACCTTTTATTTTATCTAGATTTTGCTTAAATACTGTTATTAATAATACACCATCTTGTATACAAATACCAAATAATGCAATAAAACCAATACCTGCAGATATACTAAAATTAGTACCTGTAATATGTAAGGCAAACAAGCCACCAACAATGGCAAATGGTACATTTAAGAACACTAAACCAGCATCTTTTAAATTCCCAAACATTGTAAATAACAATAAAAATATGAGGAGCAAACTTATTGGTACCACTTGTAATAGCCTACCTTCTGCTCTTTTTTGGTTTTCAAAATCACCTTGCCACGCCAATCTATAGCCTCTTTTTAATTTTACTGCTGCATTTACTTTGTCTTGTGCTTCGGCAATGGCACTGCCCATATCACGCCCTCTTACAGAGAATTTTAAGGCAGAATATCTTTCATTATCATCTCTAAAAATTAAGCATGGACCTGTTTTTTGGGTAATAGCTGCAATCTCTTTTATTGGTACTTTAGAACCACCTTGTGCTGGTACTAATAGATTGCCAATATCTTCTGGTGTTTTTCTAAAAGCTTCTGGAAGTCTTATTCGAATATCAAATGTTTTAATACCTTCATATAATGTAGAGGCGGTTAACCCACCAATAGCCATGGCAATTACAGAATTTGCATCTGCCGTTGTAACACCATATAGTGCCATTTTTTGTTGATTTAGTTGGATATCTAACTCTGGCTGCCCAATATTGTGAATAACACCTAGGTCTTCAATGCCATTTATTTTCTTCATGATATTGTTCACTTCCTCCACTTTAGATTCCATATAATCTAAAGAATCGCCATACACTTTTACGCAGATAGAACCTTTTACCCCAGAAACTGCTTCTTCTACATTGTCCATAATAGGCTGAGAGAAATTGAGGTTAACGCCTGGAATTACTGATAGGTTTTTATTCATTGAATCTATCAACGCTTCTTTAGATATTTTAGGCACCCATTCTTCTTCTGGGTATAACATCACAGAAAACTCGTTATTATAGAATCCAGCAACATCGGTTCCATCATCTGGCCTGCCAGTTTGTGATACACAATATTTTACCTGTGGAAATTGGATTAATATTTTTCTAGCTTTTGTAGATACTTCAACAGATTTATCTAAAGAAATACTGTAAGGTGTTTGTATACGTAACCAAATAGAACCTTCGTTTAATTCTGGTAAAAATTCTGATCCTAAGTACTTAAACGAGTAAATACCTAATACCATCACTATAAGCGACAATGGAATTAATATTTTTCGTACTTTGTATGCTTTGCTAAAGCCAAAAAGCATAAAGCCAGTAAGGTGGTGTACAAATGGATTATGCTTCTCGTGTACATCCTTTTTGAGAAGTAAACTTATTAAGACTGGTACTAATGTAAGTGTTGTAATTAACGCGCCCAATAAAGCAAATCCTAGCGTAAATGCCAATGGTGAGAACATTTTACCTTCTACTTTTTGGAAAGCGAAAATTGGTAATAGACCAGTAATGATAATTACTTTGGCAAAGAAAATAGCTTTTCCAAGCTGTGCACCATTGTTTTTTATTATTCCAAATTTGGCTATTTTATTAAAACGTGCCATACCAACGTTCATGGCCTTTTGGTCTAGTATTACAAACATGCCTTCTACCATTACCACGGCACCATCTATAATAATACCAAAATCTACAGCACCTAGTGATAAAAGATTGGCACTCATACCCATTAAACTAAGGCAAATAAATGCAAATAATAGTGCCATTGGAATAATGATAGATACAATTAGTGTAGTACGCCAATTGAACATAAATAAGGATACCAATAGTGTTACAAGCAAGATCCCTTCTATCAAGTTGTGTAATACCGTGTGTGTGGCGTATTCTATTAAATCCGATCTATCGTAATAAGGTACAATTTTAGTGTCTGATGGCAATACAACATTGTTTAATTTTTCTATTTGTTGTTTTATCGCTTCTACTACTTTAGATGCGTTTTCGCCTTTGCGCATTAAAACAATGGCTTCCACTACATCCCCCTCATCGGTAATTGTTCTTTTGCCATTGGCATCTTTTAAGCCATCTGCTCTCGCAACCCAACCTAAACGCGGAATATTTGATATTTCAACATCAGCAACATCTTTTACCAAAACTGGTACTCCATTATTGCTAAGTATAACGATATTTTTTATTTCATTAATATCGTTTAAAAGGCCTATACCTCTAACAACATAGGCTTGAT
>JAYWCY010000056.1:0-2033 GCA_043780175.1 Chitinophagales bacterium | reverse complement strand
TTTAATAGTGGCGGTTTTGGTAATAGAGTAGTTATTAATCACGGTTTTGGCTACGAAACATCGTACAACCACATGGTTAGGATAAAAGCAAAAGCTGGGCAAACTGTAAAACGTGGAGAAACAATAGGCTATGTGGGCAGTACCGGCAAAAGTACTGGACCACATTGTCACTATGAAATTTTAAAGTATGGCAAACCAATTGATCCTGTTTATTATTTCTACAACGATATAAGCCCGGCACAGTTTGATAGATTATTAAAACTAGCCAGCAGTAGCAACCAAAGTTTTGATTAGACATGGCTGTGTTGCAAGGGAACACGCAACTATTACGCTTTAAAATTGTAATACGCTTTAAACACATCAACATTGGAACCAGAAGTAGCCGCCTTTTTGAAACGCATATTAACTACCATTGGTATCGTATTATTTTGGTTGGGCATTAATTCTACCGCTGGTATTATGTTTGGCTACGCTTTTATTGAGGATGGCATTAAGCTTGGCAATATCATCTTTTACATTTGGTTGGTTGTAAGTTTACCAATTGTTTTTTTATGGCTAAAGAAAATGTGGAGTGAGAAGATTGAATTTGATAGATAATCCTTGGAAACACCTATAAACAAAAAACCATCTGTCATAAGACAGATGGTTTTTGTTTACCAAGTTGTTAATACAGTATTAAGCTTGTTCGCCACCTTCTACAAGCACAGTTGCTTTATTGTTTAGCATTTGTACAAAACCACCACTAATGGTATAATACTCAAAAGTAGTTTTATCCTTTAGAATTTTTATTTTGCCTTGCTTTAAAGCGCTTACAATAGGTGCATGTCTATCTAAAATTTCAAATAAACCTTCCTCGCCTGGCAATTGAATACCATAGACGCTGCCGCTATACAATTTTTTTACTGGTGTTAATATTTCTAAAGTCATGTTTAATTTGAAATTTGAAATTTGAAATTTCCAAACAGAAATAACAAATTGGCAACTAAAATAGCTTTTCGTTAAGCCATCATTTTCTTACCTTTTTCAATAGCATCTTCTAATGTACCTACCAAGTTAAATGCTGCTTCAGGATAAGCATCCACTTCACCATCCATAATAGCGTTAAAGCCTCTAATGGTATCTTCAATGCTTACAAATACACCTTTTAAACCAGTGAATTGTTCAGCAACGTGGAAAGGTTGAGACAAGAAACGTTGTACACGTCTTGCACGAGAAACGATTAATTTATCTTCGTCACTCAACTCGTCCATACCAAGAATAGCGATGATATCTTGCAATTCTTTATACCGTTGTAAAATTAATTTTACACGGTTAGCACAATCATAGTGTTGATCACCAACTACTGCAGGAGTTAAAATTCGAGAAGTAGAATCTAATGGATCTACTGCAGGATAAATACCTAAATCTGCAATTTTACGGCTTAATACCGTTGTGGCATCAAGGTGCGCAAATGTAGTTGCAGGCGCTGGATCCGTTAAATCATCCGCAGGTACATATACCGCTTGTACAGAGGTAATTGAACCATTTTTAGTAGATGTGATACGCTCTTGCATTAAACCCATTTCAGTAGCCAATGTTGGTTGGTAACCCACCGCACTAGGCATACGACCTAGCAATGCAGATACCTCAGAACCAGCTTGTGTGAAACGGAAGATATTATCAACGAAAAATAAGATATCCTTACCTTTTCCTGTACCGTCACCATCACGGAAATATTCAGCAACAGTTAAACCGCTTAATGCCACACGAGCACGTGCACCTGGCGGTTCATTCATCTGACCAAATACGAAAGTTGCTTTAGATTCTTTTAAGCCTTCCATATCTACTTTACTTAAATCCCAGCCACCTTCTTCCATGCTGTGTTTAAACGCATCGCCATAGTTCATAATACCTGCTTCAATCATCTCACGCAACAAGTCGTTACCCTCACGTGTTCTTTCGCCCACACCAGCAAATACTGATAAACCACCGTGACCTTTAGCAATATTATTGATCAACTCTTGAATTAATACTGTTTTACCCACACCAGCACC
>JAYWCY010000055.1:0-3317 GCA_043780175.1 Chitinophagales bacterium | reverse complement strand
GCCCGGATGGCAGCGAATAGCCCACAGCCATGAGGCACGAATGGCAAGGACTAGTAGCGAAAAGCGGTACGACTGATGGGCTTTTTGTTTTAGCCTAGCTACAAAAAAAAACGATAAGTCTCTAGTATTTAGGTAATGTAATTGTATTTTCTATTAGGTTTGTAATATGCACAGTTTTAATGAATTAGTTAAGGATTTTGCAGTAAGATTTGATGTATTGCATTTTCCGAAAAGCCCTGCAACTTTGTACGAGCCGGGTGATTATTTTTTGCAATTAGGCGGTAAAAGAATACGCCCTGTGATGTGTTTAATGGGTAATGAATTGTTTGACGAGATTTTACCAGATGCTTACGAATTAGCCACTGCCATAGAGTTGTTTCACAATTTTACATTGGTGCATGATGATATTATGGATGCTGCACCACTGCGTAGAGGCATGGAAACTGTACATAAAAAATATGGCGATAGTGTTGCCTTATTGTGTGGGGATGTGATGATGATAAGAGCGTATGATTATTTGAACAAGATTAACACGCAGTACCTGCATCGGATACTGTACTTGTTTAATAAAACGGCAAGAGAAGTGTGTGAGGGACAGCAAATTGATATGGATTTTGAGAAGCGTAATGATGTTAGCTTGGCTGAATACCTGCAAATGATTTCGTTGAAGACATCTGTATTGCTGGCTGCAAGCCTAGAAATGGGAGCCATTTTAGGTGGCGCAAGTGAAGGTAATTGTAGGCATATGTATCAGTTTGGATTAAATCTTGGTATTGCGTTTCAAATTCAAGATGATTATTTAGATGCGTTTGGCAATCCTGAAAAATTTGGTAAAGATGTAGGTGGCGATATTAAGCAGAATAAAAAAACTTTTTTGCTGTTACATGCCTTAGAGGTAGCAACATCAGAACAAAAAAATGACATAGAGCAATTAATTATAAATAATCCTACTGATAAAGTACCTAAGATGCTAGCTATTTTTAAAGCTTGTAATGTAGATATTTGGGCAAATGAATTGAAAGAGAAATATTTGCAAACGGCTCTAAAACACTTAGAGGATATAGCGGTAACCAATGTGCGTAAAAAGCCGTTGGTAGAATTGGCTGAGTTTTTAATCGTGAGGGAATATTAGACACTAAACAGATTTTTCTAAATTGTATTATTTATGCCTTAAAAGTTTATATTGGCCATTAAGGATAAGAATCTTCATTTACTGCTACAAGCAAATAAAATTATATAATTAGCCAAAACATGTCTAACTCATTATTTCGTACTAAAAATATTGATAAAATATTATCCGATGCTGCTAGCAATGAAGAAGGTCATGCTTCTGGGCTAAAGCGTGTGCTTACTGTACGTGACTTAACTTTTTTTGGTATTGCAGCCATTTTGGGTGCTGGTAGTTTTAGTAGCCTTGGTGGTGCTGTGTTTAGTGGTGGGCCAGGCGTGGTGATATTGTTTTTAATTACGGCTGTTGCTTGTGCTTTTACGGCTTTTTGTTATAGTGAATTTGCTAGTAGAATTCCTGTTGCAGGCAGTGCTTACACCTATGCGTATGCAAGCTTTGGTGAATTGTTTGCCTGGATCATTGGCTGGGCCCTAATTATGGAATATTGTATTGGTAATATCTATGTATCGTATAGCTGGAGCGATTATTTTACATCTTTTCTAGACAGATTTGGGCAAATTGTCCACATGAACTTGCATCTACCTGAGTATTTAAGTACCAGTTATATGGAGGCCAAGCACGCCATTGCAGATGGTAGTACGAATGCAGAGGCTTTATCTGCTTGGAATACTGCGCCAATGATTGGCGGGCAAAGGTTGATTGTTGATTTACCGGCTTTTGTAATTAATATTTTAATTACATATTTGGTGTTTCGTGGGGTAAAAGAAAGTCGAAATTTTAGCAATGTGATGGTGGTTTTAAAATTATTAGTTGTTTTATTGGTAATTTTTGTGGGCGGTTATTTTATTTTTTCTCATGGGCTTACGCCAAATTGGACACCTGTAAATGATGCTGGAATTCATGCATTTATGCCTAATGGATTTAGGGGAGTGATGGCTGCTGTGAGTGGTGTATTTTTTGCCTATATCGGTTTTGATGCCGTAAGTGTATTGGCAGAAGAAAGTAAAAATCCCCAAAGAGATTTGCCACGAGGCATGATTTTATCTCTAATAATTTGTACCATTATATACATATTATTAACATTGGTGCTTACGGGTACTGTCAACTATAGGCACTTTGAAGGGGTAGGTGATCCATTGGCTTTTATATTTGAACCACAAAATTTAAATATTGGTTGGATGCAATTTTTGGTAGCTATTTGTGCTGTAATTGCTATGACCAGCGTTTTGCTAGTTTTTCAAATGGGGCAACCACGTATTTGGATGAGTATGAGCCGTGATGGGTTGCTACCGCCAATTTTTCAAACCATTCACCCGAAATTTAAAACACCTTCGTTTGCTACAATTGTTACTGGTTTAGTGGTAGGGATACCCATTATATTTACTGATAAAACTTTTGTGCTCGATTTTACTAGTATCGCTACCTTATTTGCATTTGTATTGGTATGCGGTGGTGTATTGTTAATACCGAAAAGAGCAAAACAAGCAGGTAAATTTCATATTCCATTTATCAATAGCCAATTTATTTTTCCAATAATCATTATTGGGTCTCTTATCGCATTAGGTATTATGGTGAAAGGTTATTTTGAAAATATGTTTCAGTTTACCTTAACAGCTGCTGAATCTGAAACAATTGTAAAGGGTATTGCCAAGCCAACACAGGCTGTCATTGCAAAAACATTACACGATGCCGAACTTACAAAACTTACATTAAATATTTCTACTATTATATTTTGGATTGTTGCATTACTGTTAAGTGCACTGGCATTTATAAAAAAATACTCGCTTATACCGCTTTTAGGTTTAATTACTTGCTTATATCTACTGACAGGCATGACTGCTTTAAACTGGGCTTGGTTTGCTAGTTGGTTGTTAATCGGGCTAGTGATTTACTTTTTATATAGTAAAAGTCATAGTAAACTTAATGGTGTTTAGGGCATTTTTTAATTAATTATCCACATATTTTATGTAATAACTTTTTTCAGTTTTATCTCATTTTGTGAAAAAAAAGACTATTTCGTAAAAAAAAATAAAATTTATTTTAATTTTTTTCCTAAGAAAGTAGCATGTAGGAATTAATTCTTTTTTTATCTTAAAATATTGATTTTCAATATTTTAAGATAAAATATATTGAAATAAAGAGTTTAATCTCTACAATTTATGACGTATTTAAATGTGGTTGGCATGGG
>JAYWCY010000054.1:0-3651 GCA_043780175.1 Chitinophagales bacterium | reverse complement strand
AGCAGAACGCTATAAAGACCAAGAAGGTATTTATGCCAATGCGCAAATGAGTAGTAAACAATTACGAGAAGTGTGTGGCATAGAACAAGCTGGTGAAGCATTACTAAAACGTGCTATGGAGCGGCTCAACCTAAGTGCAAGAGCTTACGACCGTATTTTAAAAGTAAGCCGCACCATTGCAGATTTGGCTGGCTCACAAAATATTAAACCAGAACATTTGGCCGAAGCCATCCACTATAGAAGTTTAGATAGAGAAGGTTGGGCAGGTTAGTTTTTGTAGAAAGAATCGGTAAAAAACAGTTGTTACAATACTACTAATTGTGTAAATCATTGGTAGTAATTATCTTACGGGTGTTTTAGCAAATAACAAGTGGTTTTATCTTGGTATTGTTCTAAAAAAATAACTTCAACAAAGCATCTGTACAGTTACATTTGCACAATTTCTTAAAAATGAGCAGTACACTTAACTCCAACGAATCCGTTTCGTCTACAAAGAAAAAAATCATCGTTTTAGGCAGTGGTCCTAATAGAATTGGTCAAGGTATTGAGTTTGATTATTGTTGCGTACATGGTTTATTAGCCATTAAAGAGTGTGGCTACGAGGCAATTATGGTAAACTGTAATCCTGAAACGGTATCTACCGACTTTGATATTGCCGATAAATTATATTTTGAACCAGTATATTGGGAACATTTGTGGGAAATAATTGAACTAGAAAAACCAGAAGGTGTGATTGTACAATTAGGCGGGCAAACGGCTTTAAAATTGGCAAAACGCTTACACAATCGTGGTATCAAAATCATCGGTACCAGCTTTGATAGTATGGATATTGCTGAAGATCGTGGCCGTTTCAGCGATTTGTTGAAAGAGTTGGACATTCCTTATCCAGATTATGGCACAGCTTACACCGCAGAAGAAGCGATTGAAGTAGCAAATGTAGTAGGTTATCCAGTATTGGTGCGCCCTAGTTATGTATTGGGTGGTCAGCGTATGCGGATTGTAATTAATGACGAAGAAGTTGAAAAAGCTTGTATCAGCATTTTAAAACATATACCAGATAATAAAATATTAATTGACCATTTCTTAGACAGATGCCAAGAAGCAGAAGTTGATGCCATTTTTGATGGAGAAAACTTTCACGTGATGGGTGTGATGGAACATATTGAGCCAGCAGGTATACATAGCGGCGATAGTAATGCGGTGTTGCCAGCGTTTAACTTAACACCATTGGTTATTACAACAATGGAATATTACAGTGAAAAAATTGCCCGTTCGTTAAATATTAAAGGCTTAATTAACATACAATTTGCCATAAAAAACGATAAAGTGTATGTAATTGAAGCCAACCCTAGAGCTTCTCGTACCACACCATTTATAGCAAAAGCTTATGGTATTCCTTACTTAAACATTGCTACTAAAATTATGTTAGAAGCGTATAAACTAACAGATTTTGTAATGGAAAATAAGTTAGATGGTTATGCCATTAAAGAACCAGTTTTTAGCTTCGATAAATTTCCTGGTGTAAATAAAGAGCTAGGTCCCGAAATGAAAAGCACAGGTGAAGCCATACGTTTTATTAAAGACTTACGTGACCCTTACTTTAGAACTTTGTACAAAGAAAGAAGTATGAATTTAAGTAGGTAGGTGTTATTGCCTTTACCACAAAGGCATCAAGTGTACAATAAGATACACAATGTTTTTTTAATTTATACAATAACCTCACTGGTGCATTGTCTTCCTTACTCTATGTGTTCGAAATAAAAACGAGTTGAATACCCCCGTGCGTTTGGAAAAAAGCCTGTTTTAATTAACGGGCTTTTGTGTTTTTTGTAAAAATGCTTCCCAGTCTTTTAGCATTTTGCCTTTTAAAACTCTAGGAAATTTATGTTGGCCCCCTACTTTACCTTTTGTTTGCATAAAAGCCATAAAATTTTCTTCTGATAAAATATCAACGAAAATATCTTTCAATGCACTTCTACGTTCTACAGCGTAGTCATCGTTTAGTACTTTTAATTTTTCATCTATTAAAAAGCGCAATTGCTCGGTATTTACGGTATCGTTACATGCCAAATACCAATGGTGCGCAAAAAAATTGCCATGCGGCACACCAGTAACGGTAAATTCTGGTATAGAGATATTCAATTCATCACTTACCAATTTAATAGCATGATTCATATTATCTACACTTAAATGCTCGCCTACTAAACTTAGGTAATGTTTGGTTCTACCCGTAATAATAATCTCGCATTTATCTTTATTTGTAAATTTAACAGTATCGCCAATTAAATAGCGCCAGGCACCAGCAGAAGTGCTTATTAGCAGTGCATAATCCTTGCCTTCTTCTACCTCATGTATCATTAAGGTTTCAGGGTTATCTACCATTTCTCCGTCACAATCAAAGTTTTTTTCATCAAATGGCACAAATTCAAAAAAAATATGTTCACTAATATTCAGTCGCATGCAACTGGCATTTTGCTCATCTTGATAAGCTAAAAAACCTTCACTGGCCAAATATGTATCAATATAAATTAACGGCTTACCTAAAACTTTTTCGAAGCTTTGCTTATAGGGTTCAAAATGCACACCACCGTGTACATAAAATGCTAAGTTGGGCCAAATATCGTGTATTGTATTTAGGTTATAGCGTTTAATAATCATCTCCATACACATTAATACCCAAGCTGGTACACCTGCTAAAAAACCAATATCCCATTGTGGTGCTTTTTCAACAATCTCAGCAATTTTTTTATTCCAATCTTTTTGCTTGGCTATTTTTTTACCAGGTTTGTAAAAGGCCTGAAACCAAAACGGCGATTTTTTTTGCGTAATACCACTTAAATCGCCAGCGTAAAAGCCTACCGAATCCCATTGTAATTCTGTACTGCCGCCAAGCGTTAACCAACCTTTGCCTATAGACTTTACAGGAATATCTTCATAATTTCTTAAGCTAAATAACTGCTTGTACATGGTTACTTTATTGCCACGTAACAAATCGTTGGTTACTGGTATATATTTACTAGCAGCTTCAGATGTGCCAGAGGATAAAGCATAGAATTTTATTTTGCCTGGCCAGCATACATCTGGCACACCTTCTAAGGTTTTGTGCCACCAATCTTTATAAATTTTATTATAGTTATAAGTAGGTACTAAATCTTGAAATTTTTTGCCTGAATGTTTGCTTAGTAAAATTTCATCGAAGCGAAACTGCTGACCAAATTGCGTAAACCTAGCTTTACGTAATAGCTTTTTTAATACTTTTAATTGCGTTCGCCTTGGGCTACTTTGGGGTAATCCAAGCACACGTGAAATTCTTGCAGGAACCTTTAAATCAATAATAGCCATCGCTAAAAATAAGGGTTTTAAGATGCTTATACGAAACTAAAGAAATTGTTGCAACAATAATCTGCATATATGGTTTAGAATTAGCAAAATATATCGTATTAGCCACCAAGCTGCTTAAAATTTTTGATAAGTAAATCAATATCTATCCAGCAATCGTAGTTTTTAGCATATAGCGTATTCAACTGGTCTAAACCTTCTTTTTTTAATGGATGTTCAACGCCTATTGGCAAGCCATAACAAGTAATAATACTTGGTTTTAATTGGGGCAAATACATATTTGTATTGGTATAGCCAACCCAAGAATAATCG